>NZ_JBSFNN010000181.1:0-1005 GCF_053587115.1 Streptomyces sp. NPDC003697 | reverse complement strand
GAGGGCACCAACTGCGAGAACCTGCCCGCCACGCACGCGTTCCTCAAGCGGGTCCGCAAGGAGATCGACGCCCAGTACCCCGACACCGTGCTGCTGGCCGAGGCCAACCAGTGGCCCGAGGACGTGGTCGACTACTTCGGCGACTACCAGGCCGGCGGCGACGAGTGCCACATGGCCTTCCACTTCCCCGTCATGCCGCGCATCTTCATGGCCGTGCGCCGCGAGTCGCGCTACCCCGTCTCCGAGATCCTGGCCAAGACCCCCGCCATCCCCTCCGGCTGCCAGTGGGGCATCTTCCTGCGCAACCACGACGAACTGACCCTGGAGATGGTCACCGACGAGGAACGCGACTACATGTGGGCGGAGTACGCCAAGGACCCCCGCATGCGCGCCAACATCGGCATCCGCCGCCGCCTCGCCCCACTGCTGGACAACGACCGCAACCAGATCGAGCTGTTCACCGCCCTGCTGCTGTCCCTGCCCGGCAGCCCGATCCTCTACTACGGCGACGAGATCGGCATGGGCGACAACATCTGGCTCGGCGACCGCGACGCCGTGCGCACCCCCATGCAGTGGACCCCCGACCGCAACGCCGGCTTCTCCTCCTGCGACCCCGGCCGGCTCTTCCTGCCCACCATCATGGACCCGGTCCACGGCTACCAGGTCACCAACGTCGAGGCGTCGATGTCCTCGCCCTCGTCGCTGCTGCACTGGACCCGCCGCATGATCGAGATCCGCAAGCAGAACCCCGCCTTCGGCCTCGGCTCCTACACCGAACTGCCCTCCTCCAACCCGGCCGTCATCGCCTTCCTGCGCGAGTACGAGGACGACCTGGTGCTGTGCGTGCACAACTTCTCCCGCTTCGCACAGCCCACCGAACTCGACCTCAGCGCGTTCGGCGGACGCCACCCGGTCGAGCTGTTCGGCGGGGTCCGCTTCCCGGCCATCGGCGAACTGCCCTACCTGCTGACCCTCGCAGGACACGGCTTCTACTGGTTCCGGCTC
>NZ_JBSFNN010000180.1:0-1044 GCF_053587115.1 Streptomyces sp. NPDC003697 | reverse complement strand
GATCCCCGTAACTACCTGGCCTTTCTCGGTCTCGCCGCCGCCATCTGCTGCTACAAGCGACGGCTCCGCCTCACCACGTAGGACACGGTCTTAGAGGTCATCTCATTTGGCGAGCCGGCGGTAGCAGATGAGGGTGCATGCGAGGCTCGTGAAGGCGAGGAAGTGCTCGGCTTTGCGCTCGTAGCGACGATGGAGACGACGGCATCCAGCGAGCCAGGCCATCGTGCGTTCGATGGTCCAGCGGTGCCGGCCGAGCCGCTGCGAGGTCTCGACTCCCTTGCGGGCTATGCGGTGCCGGATGCCCCGCTGGGATAACCATTGCCGCAGGTGGGAGTAGTCGTATCCCTTGTCGGCGTGCAGTTTGCCGGGCTTGCGCCGACGGGGACCTCGCTGGGATCGGATCGGCGGAATGCCCTTCACGAGCGGGATCAGGGCCTGACTGTCGTGGACGTTGGCACCGGAGATGCCGACAGACAGGGGCAGACCGGTCCGCTCGGTGATCAGGTGGATCTTCGAGCCGTACTTACCCCGGTCGACAGGATTCGGACCTGTTAAATCCCCTTTTTCAGAGCCCGCATGTTCACCGAGTCGATCGCACAGCGGGACCAGTCCAGGTCGCCGCGGGACCCGAGTTCGTCGAGGACCAGGCGGTGCAGCTGGGCCCACACGCGGGCCTTCGTCCACTCGGTGAACCGGCGGTGCGCAGTCGCTCCGGACGGTCCGAATGACGACTTCGGCAGCTGCTGCCACGTGCAGCCCGACGTCGCCACGAACACGATCGCTGCCAGCACCTCACGGTCGCCGTGCCGGCGTCGGCCGCCACCTTGAGGCCGCGATGGCGCCTCCGGCACGACCCGCTGGAACAGCTCCCACAACTCGTCCGGCACCAGCCGCTCAATGATCCCCACCACAGCCGACAGCCTACTCAGCCAATTGAGATGACCTCTTAAGACCGTGTCCTATGTGGTGATTGCTCGTTGGACTGTGCATGGGGCGGGGTACGTGGAGTTGGATTGTTCCGGACGGGCTGTGGGAGATCGCCGA
>NZ_JBSFNN010000179.1:0-1147 GCF_053587115.1 Streptomyces sp. NPDC003697 | reverse complement strand
GGGCGGAGGGGACGTGACCGTCCGGTCGCCGCCGCGCCGGCCCTCGTCCCACTTCTGCACGACCACGGCCGCGCCGCCGCCGAACAGCCCCCCCGGCGCCACCCCCCCGGCCCGTCCCCGGCGTCCCGCCGGGGACGGGCTCGCCCGTACGACCGCCCCCGCCGACCGGGGGTCCTTTCGTGTGGCCGTCGCGCCGGGTGGGGGCCTGTCCGAACGGTCGTCCCGCCGACTGGGGGCCCGCCCGTACGGGGTCGCGCCGGGTGAGGGTCCCGAGCGGCCGTCGCGCCGGTTCACGCGCCCGGCGTGAGGGGTGCGGGTCCGGTGAGGCGGTCGTCGCCGCGTGCCGCTCCGGTGCCCCGTGCGGGGCGGTGCCGGACGCGGCGCGGGCGGTGCGTGTCCGGCCCGGTGGGAGCGCGGTGGACTGGAGACGGCGGGGCGCCGGGCAGGAGCGAGAGGCGGGAGAACTTTCTCCTGTCGTGCTTCCGCGGATGCGAGGTTCGTGCACGAGGTTGCCCGGAAAGGAGTCCGTCCTGCCGGACCGGGGGTGGCGGGTGCGCCGGTCTGATAGATGTGGAGGCCCCAGACGACCCCCGAGCAGATACGGGACGACGGACATGAGCGCCCCAACCCCGGCACCCGGTGACGACAGGCCCCGCGAAGGCTATTACCCGGACCCGTCCATTCCTGGATATGTCCGGTACTGGAACGGTGCCGCCTGGGTGCCCGGCACCAGCCGGCCGGCGCCGTCCGACGGCGAACCGCTCAGCCCGCCGCCCGCGGCGGTCGAGGAGACGGGCCCGCACTTCTTCGACGAGGACCCGGCCGAGGAACCCGGCCCGGCCGGGGCACCGCACGGCGACCACTCCGAACCCGCTTCGGCGTGGGGCGCGGACCGCTCGCACCAGTCCGGCTTCGGCGGTGACCAGGACCGCCGCGTGTCCTGGGGCTCCCCGGCCGCCGCCGACCCGAGGGTTCCGCACCCGGACCCTCCGCCTCGGCTACCTCGCCGCGCACCGGGCCGTCGTGGACGCCGTCCAGCTCGTCCGGCTGCCTAGGAGGTCAGTTCGCGGGAGACCGAGGAGACGGGCACGTCGGACGCGGTCAGCGTCGTCCGGTCGCCGCGAGCGGTGATCTCCCGCCAGCCCGG
>NZ_JBSFNN010000178.1:0-1213 GCF_053587115.1 Streptomyces sp. NPDC003697 | reverse complement strand
GTCACCAGGGTGAGGGTGCCGAGGCGGCGCAGGGAGTCCACGACGTCACGGGCGGGCACGCCGAAGTGGAAGGAGACAGCTCCGATCCGAGCAGTCCCGTTCGGATCGGCCCTGCAAGCTAGGAGGGGATCCGAGCACGGATGAAAGAGAAGATCATTAAAGGACTGGCCGTTGTCGGGCTTGTGCTGTTCGGCATTCAGTACCTCGCACATGGCGTAAGCGACGCGGCCACCGCCACCATCAACACCCTTACCGAGGTACGTGAAGCCTGGCACGACTACGACGGCGACTAATCCCGGATGTCGAGAAGCCCCCTCGGAGTCGCCTCCATGGGGGCTCTCGTCTTCATTGGCCACTTCACCCGTGCAGCTCAGGCGAACCATGCATCCTGCATCACGCCACCGCATCGCCCTCGTCGGAACCCTTGGTCTCGTTCCCTTCCTGGTCTGAGGCGAAGATGTCGTCCATCGCTTCGGCGCCCTTCGTGATCACGGGCCGGAGCTGCTTGCGGTAGACCGCCTCGGTAGTCGCCTGGCTGCTGTGACCGACCAGCAGAGCGATCGTCTCCAGCGGGATGCCGTGGTCGGAAAGCAGGGACACGAAGCTGTGCCGGAGCTCCCGCGGCGTCCACTCCGGCTTCAGGCCAGCCTTTCTCACGATGGCCTTGAAGTCGCGCCGGACGTTGGCCGCGTCGAGCGGTTCGCCGGTCCTGGTCGTGAAGACACGGCCGCTCCGGCTCCACTCCATCCCCCTCGATGCCCGTTCTTGCTGCTGCCACCGCAGGTGCTCTTCGAGGACATCGACCACCTGTTTCGGCAGAGCGATGGTCCGCCGGCTCTTCCTGGTCTTCGTCTCGCCGTGCTTGCGCACCGAGCGCCACACCGCGACGTGCGGCGGGATGCCGTCCTTCGTCTCCAGGAACACGTGGTCCCAGGTGAGGGGGCGCGCCTCCTCCGTGCGGACGCCGCTCAGGAGCGACAGCACCAGGTACGCGTACAGCCGCGAGCCTCGCGCGGCAGCGAGCACGGCTTTGGCCTGCTCCAGGTTCAGTGCCTTGCTCGGCCGGCCGGGGCGCCCCTCCGGGGCGGTGACGAGCAGGGCGACGTTCCGCGCCGCCTTGTCCCTGCGCTGGGCGTGCGCGATGGAACGACGCAGGACGGCGAGCAGGTCGCGCAGGCTTCGCGTGGCGAGCACTTCGGCCCTGTCCTCCAAC
>NZ_JBSFNN010000177.1:0-1245 GCF_053587115.1 Streptomyces sp. NPDC003697 | reverse complement strand
ACCGAAGGGAAGCGCCCGGAGGAAAGCCCGAGAGGGTGAGTACGAAGGAAGCGTCCGTTCCTTGAGAACTCAACAGCGTGCCAAAAGTCAACGCCAGATATGTTGATACCCCGTCTCCAGCATGTGCTGGGGCGAGGTTCCTTTGAAAAAACACAGCGAGGACGCTGTGAACGGCTGGGCTTATTCCGCCCGGCTGTTCCGCTCTCGTGATGTGTCACCCCGATCACGGGGAAAGCATTCACGGAGAGTTTGATCCTGGCTCAGGACGAACGCTGGCGGCGTGCTTAACACATGCAAGTCGAACGATGAACCACTTCGGTGGGGATTAGTGGCGAACGGGTGAGTAACACGTGGGCAATCTGCCCTGCACTCTGGGACAAGCCCTGGAAACGGGGTCTAATACCGGATACGAGCCTCACGGGCATCCGTGAGGCTGGAAAGCTCCGGCGGTGCAGGATGAGCCCGCGGCCTATCAGCTTGTTGGTGAGGTAATGGCTCACCAAGGCGACGACGGGTAGCCGGCCTGAGAGGGCGACCGGCCACACTGGGACTGAGACACGGCCCAGACTCCTACGGGAGGCAGCAGTGGGGAATATTGCACAATGGGCGAAAGCCTGATGCAGCGACGCCGCGTGAGGGATGACGGCCTTCGGGTTGTAAACCTCTTTCAGCAGGGAAGAAGCGAAAGTGACGGTACCTGCAGAAGAAGCGCCGGCTAACTACGTGCCAGCAGCCGCGGTAATACGTAGGGCGCAAGCGTTGTCCGGAATTATTGGGCGTAAAGAGCTCGTAGGCGGCTTGTCACGTCGGTTGTGAAAGCCCGGGGCTTAACCCCGGGTCTGCAGTCGATACGGGCAGGCTAGAGTTCGGTAGGGGAGATCGGAATTCCTGGTGTAGCGGTGAAATGCGCAGATATCAGGAGGAACACCGGTGGCGAAGGCGGATCTCTGGGCCGATACTGACGCTGAGGAGCGAAAGCGTGGGGAGCGAACAGGATTAGATACCCTGGTAGTCCACGCCGTAAACGGTGGGCACTAGGTGTGGGCGACATTCCACGTCGTCCGTGCCGCAGCTAACGCATTAAGTGCCCCGCCTGGGGAGTACGGCCGCAAGGCTAAAACTCAAAGGAATTGACGGGGGCCCGCACAAGCGGCGGAGCATGTGGCTTAATTCGACGCAACGCGAAGAACCTTACCAAGGCTTGACATACACCGGAAACGCCCAGAGATGGGCGCCCCCTTGTGG
>NZ_JBSFNN010000176.1:0-1265 GCF_053587115.1 Streptomyces sp. NPDC003697 | reverse complement strand
GAGACCGGACGCATCGCCGGGACCGAGGAACTGGCCGACCCGGGCTACTGGGCCGGGCACATCCGCCGCACCGTCCGCTTCGCCGATGCCGTCCGGTGCCTGCACGACGAAGGAGTCAGCACCTTTGTGGAACTCGCCGGCCACCAGACCATCACCCAGCAGATCGAGGAAACCCTGGAAGCACTGCCCTCCGACTCCGAGGACGTAGTGGTCGTAAGTGTCACACCGAGCCCGCAGCGGCTGCTGAGCGCACTCGCACGCTCCCATGTGACCGGCACGCCGGTCGACTGGTCGGCATGGTTCACCCGGACTCCGGCCACCGCCGTCGACCTGCCCACCTACCCCTTCGACCGCCACCACTACTGGCTCGCCGACGACCCCACCCTGGAGGCGTCCACCACCGCGGACCGAGCCACCTGGCACCCCGTGCTCGGACCGGGTCTGGAACTCGCGGGCAGCGCCGACACGGTCTACTCGGGTCGGCTGTCTCTGCAGACGCACCCGTATCTCGTCGATCCGGTCACCGGGGCCGGAGAGCTCCCCGGCACCGCACTCCTCGAACTCGCCCTTCGCGTGGGGGAACGGGAAGGCGTGCCGCAGCTCGACAGTCTCACCGTGGAGCAGCCGCTCCCGCTGCCTGAGCACGGTGCGGTCGACCTCCAGGTGATTCTGGGAGGACCGGACTCCGCCGGTCTGCGGTCGCTCAGTGTCCACGCGCGCCGCGAGGGCGAACCCTGGACCCTGCACGCCGGCGGCCTGCTCGCCCCCGCCCCCGCGACCACAGCTCCCGACCTTTCCGAGCCGGCCGTCGACGTGACCGTGCCCGACGGCGGCGGCTTCGCCTTCCAGCCCGTCGCCCTGGAAGCCGCGTTGCGCCCCCTCCTGCCCGAGACCACGACCCCTGGCACGGTCCATCTGCCGACATCCTGGCGTGGGGCGCTGCTGCACACGCCCGGCTCACGGCCCACGGGCGAATTGCGCATACGCCTCACTCCGACCGGGCAGGACGTGTTCACCCTGACCGTCACCGACGCGTCGGACGCCCTGGTGGCGACCGTGGAAGCGATGGGCGTCACCGCTGTGCCGACGGCCGAACTCTCCCCTGCCCGGCTGCACAGGGTGACGTGGGAGCCGGTGCTCGGGGCCGTCGCCCCGGACACTCCGCGGACGCCGGTGCCGGTGGTGGTGCGGGTGCCTGGTGGTGGTGACGCGGAGCAGGCCGTGGCCGATGTTCTTGGTCGGCTGCGCGACCAGCTTGCCGGTGA
>NZ_JBSFNN010000175.1:0-1299 GCF_053587115.1 Streptomyces sp. NPDC003697 | reverse complement strand
AGCCCAAGTGGCCGCTGCTCAAGACCGGTTCGGTCGACCTGTTCAAGCCGGTCGCCTACGGCACTGATCAGCGCGGTCGGTGGGTCGCAGCAACGCTGATGTACATCGCGGGCGTCATCGGCGCCATCCCGCGCATGGGCAAGACGTTCCTGCTCCGTCTCCTGCTTCTGATCGCGGCGCTGGACCCGAGGGCGGAACTCCACACGTACGACATGAAGGGCACCGGTGACCTCGACCCGGTCGGGGACGCCGTGTCCCATCGGCACGCTGCGGGGGACGATGACGACTCCATCGAGTACTGCCTGAGCGACTTCAGGGAACTGCGCGAGGAGCTCCGACGCCGAACCAAGGTGATTCGGTCCCTGCCGCGGGACATCTGCCCGGAGTCGAAGGTGACCAGCGAACTCGCCGACAAGCGGTCGTTGGGCCTGCACCCGATCGTGATCGGCGTAGACGAGTGCCAGGTTCTCTTCGAGCACCCCGAGCACGCGAAGGAGTTCGAGGAGATCGCGACCGACCTGGTCAAGCGCGGTCCGGCCACCGGCATCGTTCTGCTGCTGGCCACCCAGCGACCGGACGCGAAGGCGCTGCCCACGGGCATCTCCGCGAACGCGTCCGCGCGCTGGTGCCTCAAGGTCATGGGCCAGTTGGAGAACGACATGGTTCTCGGCACGTCCGCGTACAAGCGGGGCGTGCGCGCGACCATGTTCGCCTGGGGCGACAAGGGCATTCACTACTTCGTCGGCGAGGGCTCGGACGCCCGGATCGTGCGTTCCGTCTACATCGACGGACGCGAGGCCGAAGCCATCGGCGCCCGCGCCCGCCGGCTGCGCGAGGAGGCGGGCACCCTCTCCGGGCACGCACTCGGAGAGGCGCCCGAACCCACCGCTGCCACCTACGACCTGCTCGCCGACATCCTGGCCGTCGTCGCCGCCAAGGAAGCCAAGGTCTGGTCCGAGACGGTCGTGAGCCGACTCGCCGAACTGCGGCCCGAGGTCTACGACGGCTGGGATCCCGACGCGCTCGCCGCGGCCCTGAAGCCGCACGGTATCTCCACCATCCAGGTGGGCCGTCGCGTCGACGGGAAGGTCGTCAACCGGCGCGGCATCGACCGCTCGCACATCACGTCGGCGATTGCGGAGCGTAACGGAAAGCGGGATGCGGGCTGACGCTCCGGGGCCGCTAGCGCTAGCGGCACACCCCGCTAACGTTAGCGGCCCCGCTAGCGCCCCAAACCTGCTCTGTTCGGTGGAAGCAGTGATCGAGGGCAAGCCCGAGGTCGTACGGCTTTCGCTGACC
>NZ_JBSFNN010000174.1:0-1524 GCF_053587115.1 Streptomyces sp. NPDC003697 | reverse complement strand
GCCGCGGAGAACGACGCCGAGGAGCAGGCGGCCGGCCGCGGTGTGCGCTACCGGGTGGCGGTCAACGCCTCCGCCTCCGCGCTCTTCCGCGCGGTGTCGGGAATGGAGGGAAGGCCCACGATCCTGTTCGACGAGATCGACACCGTCTTCGGTCCCAAGGCCGGAGAGAACGAACAGCTCCGAGGCTTCCTGAACGCCGGCCACCGCCGCTCCGGCGTCATGTGGCGCTGCGTGGGCGACGGCTCCAACCAGCAGGTACAGGAGTTCCCGTCGTTCTGCGCCGTCGCGGTCGCCGGGCTCGGCTCGCTGCCGGACACGATCCTTACGCGCTCGGTCATCGTCCGCATGCGGCGCCGCGCCCCGAACGAGCAGGTGGAGCCGTTCCGGCAGCGCATCCACGAGAAGGAAGGGCACGCGCTGCGCGAGCGGCTTTCCACCTGGGCCCAGTCCGTCCGCGAACAGGTCGACGGGGTGTTCCCGGAGCTCCCGGAGGGCATCACCGACCGGCCAGCGGACGTGTGGGAACCCCTGCTCGCCATCGCGGACGCCGCCGGCGGCACATGGCCGGCGCGGGCTCGCGCCGCCTGCATCGAGCTGGTGAACGCAGCCAAGACCAGCGACAAGGGCAGCATCGGAATCCGTCTGCTCACGGACCTCCGCGACTACGTGTTCAACGGCATCGACCGTCTGCCCACCGTCGCCATCCTCGACAGGCTGCACAGCCTCGAAGAGGCGCCGTGGGCGGACATGAGCGGCAAGCCGCTCGACGCGCGCGGGCTGTCGAGGATGCTGCGGGAGTACATGACCGCGGACAACACCCCGATCGCGGCCCGCAACATCAAGACCGGCGGGAGCGTCATGAAGGGCTACTACGCGACCGATCTGCACGACGCGTGGCAGCGCTACTGCCCGCCCCCCGCGGAAAGTCCGCTACTTCCGCTACCGGCGCTACCGGGCAGGTCAGAGCCCTAGAAGCGGTAGCGGATCGGCACTCCGCATCCGCTACCGCGTCGCCCCACCCGCTACCCGTCCCGGCCACGATTCCGGGGCCGGTAGCGGCTCCATCCGCTACCGCTGTCTCCATCCGCTACCTGGATCATGCCTTTGACCAGGGCGGTAGCGGAGGTAGCGGAAGTAGCGGACCTGACAGGAAGGGGGCCACAGCCCCCGGAACCCTGCCGAGGAGGCACCGCCGCATGAGCACCGTTGCCGCACCAGCCGAACAGCTCCTCTACCGACCCGAGGAAGCGGCCAAGGCTCTCCGCATCGGACGCTCGATGGTCTACGAGGAGATACGCCTCGGACGACTTCAGACCGTCCGCATCGGCCGTCGCCGACTCGTGCCGCCGGAGTACATCGCGCAGTACGTCGAACTCCTCAAGCGCGAGGCGGAAGCCAACGCCTGAACTCCTCAACACCCCGTTCCACAGGGCCGCGTCCTTCAGGGCGCGGCCTCGGTGACACGGTGGCCCCGCTGAACCTGAAGACGGTCTCCTCGAACGTCTTCACCGACCCGGAGATCGC
>NZ_JBSFNN010000173.1:0-1546 GCF_053587115.1 Streptomyces sp. NPDC003697 | reverse complement strand
GCGCCGGATGTCGTTGAGGCGGGTGATCAGGGGGGCGATGGTGCGGCCCTCGCGGGCGGCGGCGTCCCAGTCGCGGGGTTTGAGCTGGTACTTCTCGGAGTCGAGGTACTCCTCGCTGCCCTCTTTGAGGGGGGTGTTCTCGCACAGTTCGTAGCCGCTGTAGATGCCCCAGGCGGGGGAGAGGGTGGCGGCCAGGACGGCGCGGACCTCGAAGGCGGGCCGGCCGCCGTGCTGGAGGTAGGCGTGCAGGATGTCGGGGGTGTTGGCGAAGAAGTTCGGCCGCATGTAGGAGGCGGCCTCCCCCGACAGTTCGGTCAGGTACTCGGTCAGTTCCTGCTTGGTGTTGCGCCAGGTGAAGTAGGTGTAGGACTGCTGGAAACCGATCTGGGCCAGGGTGTGCATCATCGCCGGGCGGGTGAACGCCTCCGCCAGGAAGATCACGTCCGGGTCGCGCCGGTTGATCTCGCCGATCACGCGTTCCCAGAAGACGACGGGTTTGGTGTGCGGGTTGTCGACGCGGAAGATCCGCACGCCGTGGTCCATCCAGTGCCGCAGGACGCGCACGGTCTCGGCGACCAGGCCGTCCATGTCGGCGTCGAAGGCGATGGGGTAGATGTCCTGGTACTTCTTGGGCGGGTTCTCGGCGTAGGCGATGGTGCCGTCGGGGCGGTGGTGGAACCACTCGGGGTGCTTGTGGACCCAGGGGTGGTCGGGGGAGCACTGCAGGGCGAAGTCGAGGGCGATCTCCAGGCCGAGTTCGCCGGCGCGGGCGACGAAGCGGTCGAAGTCGGCCAGGGTGCCCAGGGCGGGGTCGACGGCGTCGTGGCCGCCGGCGGGGGAGCCGATGGCCCAGGGCACGCCGACGTCGTCGGGGCCGGGGTCGAGGGTGTTGTTGCGGCCCTTGCGGAAGGTGGTGCCGATGGGGTGGATGGGGGGCAGGTAGACGACGTCGAAGCCCATCGCGGCGATCTCGGGCAGGCGGCGGGCGGCGGTGCGGAAGGTGCCGTGGGGTTGTTCGGCGGTTCCCTCGGAGCGGGGGAAGAACTCGTACCAGGAGCCGTACAGGGCGCGCTCGCGTTCGACCTGCAGGGGCAGCGGGTCGGAGGCGGTGACCAGCTCGCGCAGCGGATGGCGGGCCAGCACCGCGTCCACCTCCGGCGTCAACGCCGCCGCCAGCCGTGCGGAGGCCGGACGGTCCTCGTCCCGCAGGGCGTCCACGGCGGCCGGCAGGACGTCCCGCTGCCCGTCCTCCTCGGGCACGCCGGCGGCCGCCCGCTCGTACAGCCGGGCGCCCTCCTCCAGGACCAGCTCGGTGTCCAGGCCGGCCGGGATCTTGATGCGGGCGTGGTGGCGCCAGGTGGCGACCGGGTCTCCCCAGGCCTCGACCGTGTAGGTCCACAGCCCCGTCGAATCCGGTGTGACGTCGGCGCCCCAGCGGTCGGTGCCGGGGGCCAGTTCCCGCATCGGGGTCCACGGGCCGGGGCGGCCCCGCGGGTCCCGCAGCACCACGTTCGCCGCCACGGCGTCGTGCCCCTCGCGGAACACG
>NZ_JBSFNN010000172.1:0-1620 GCF_053587115.1 Streptomyces sp. NPDC003697 | reverse complement strand
GAGACCGGACGCATCGCCGGGACCGAGGAACTGGCCGACCCGGGCTACTGGGCCGGGCACATCCGCCGCACCGTCCGCTTCGCCGATGCCGTCCGCTGCCTGCACGACGAAGGAGTCAGCACCTTCCTGGAACTCGCCGGCCACCAGACCATCACCCAGCAGATCGAGGAAACCCTGGACGGCCTGAACGAGGTGGCCCCCGACAGGGTGGTGGCCGGCGTGACGGCGGATCCCAAGGAACTGCCGGCCGCGCTCGCCCGGGCCCACGTCAACGGCATGGACATCGACTGGCCCGCGTGGTTCACCCGGACTCCGGCCGCTGCCGTCGACCTGCCCACCTACCCCTTCGACCACCAGCACTACTGGCTGGCCCCCCATGCCCTGGCCGGCGACGCACGTCGATTCGGTCTGACCGACACCGCCGACCACCCGCTGCTGGGAGCCTTGGTCACCCCGGCCGAGGGGGAGGGGCTGCTGCTCAGCGGTCTGCTGTCGTTGCGCACGCACCCCTGGCTGGCGGACCACGCCATCGCAGGCTCGACCCTGCTGCCCGGAACGGCCTTCCTCGAACTCGCTCTCCAGGCCGCACGGGCCGCCGACTGCGACGAGGTCACCGAACTCACCCTGGAGCAACCTCTCGTCCTGCCCGCGCGGGGAGAGGTCCAGATCCAGGTGGTGGTGCAGGGAGCCGACGAGCAGGGCCGCCGTGCCCTGGCCATCCACTCCCGCACTGTTGAACCGGGCGGTGAGCACGACCGCCCGTGGACGTGTCATGCGACGGGCACGATCGCCACGGAGGCACCTCGTCCGCCACAGGCCTCCGCGTGGCTGCCCGCCGACGCCGTACCCCTCGACCTGAATGACGCGTACACCCGTCTCGCCGACGACGGCTATGCGTACGGCCCCGCCTTCCGGGGCCTGCGGGCCGCCTGGTCCTCGGGCGCCGACCTCTACGCCGAGGTGGAGATCGCCGAGTCACAGCGCGCCGAGGCCGCTCGCTGCGGCCTGCACCCGGCGCTTCTTGACGCCGTGTTCCATGCCTTGGCCGTGGACGGACTCGCAGATGGCGGCCGCACCCAGGTGCCGTTCTCCTTCACCGGCGTGCGGCTCCACGCGCACGGCGCGACCGTGCTGCGGGCTCGGCTGCGGCGGACGGACGGCGGTGTCGCAATCACTCTCACGGACCCGACCGGCGAGGTCGTCGCGGACATCGGCTCGCTGGCGATGCGAGCGTTCGACGCGCCGGGTGTCGTCGCCATGGCAGGACGGTATCTGCACGTGGTGCGGTGGATTCCCCTGCCGACGGAAGCCGCCGCCGACGAGGCCTCTCCGGATGCCGCGGTGGTGCGCGTGCCTGCTGCCGGCGACGCGGTGTCGCAGGTGCTGGCAGGTGCGTTGAATGAGCTGCGCGATCGCCTAAGTGGTGATGGGCGTGTCGTGGTGGTGACGGTTTCCGGTGATGTGGCGGGGGCTGTGGTGGGTGGTCTGGTGCGTTCGGTGCAGGCGGAGTTTCCGGGACGGGTCCTGCTGGTGGAGGCGGATGGCGATTGCGGGCAGGAGGTGTTGGCGGCTGCGCTTGCCAGTGGTGAGTCTTGTGTGCGGGTGCGGGATGGTGGGTTG
>NZ_JBSFNN010000171.1:0-1648 GCF_053587115.1 Streptomyces sp. NPDC003697 | reverse complement strand
TTAGAGGTCGTTCTCTTTCCGAACCTCGTGTGTGACTTTTGCTGGTCGGACATGAGATCGCGGCTGTCGCGGGAGTCTCGGTTCGTTGCTGGCTGAGATGTCGTGGGGGTGGCGGATGCCGTCGATGCGGGCGGTCCTGGAGGCGCGGCAGAAGGCCGCGGTGGTGCGGGTAGAAGAACTCGAAGCCGAGCTGGAGCGGGTGCGGGCGGCTCTGAGCGACGCCGAAGAGGTGCTCAGGCGCCGGGTGATCGGCCTGGAGCAGTATCTGGAGGCGTTGGCCGAGGAGGATGCGCCCGTCGTGGCTGCCGACGGGGTGCAGCGGAAGAAGCCGGTTGGACCGCGCCGGGCGGTGCCTCATCGGCAGAACGCGGCCGGGGTCGAGGGTTTGTCGGTGGACTACCAGGCGTTGATGGCCGCCGCTGTGGAGGCTGGAGCCGATGGGCTGGGTGCCCGGCGGGCGGCGGTGGTGCTGGGCTGGGACAGCGCTTCCGCCTCCCGCGTCGAGGGCGCGAGGGCCCGGCTGAAACGGCTGGTGGAACGGGGCTGGCTGGTCGAGGACAAGCCGGGCAGGTTCATGCTGCCCGCGCTGGAACAGGCTGGTGCCGGGCGGCCAGGCGGCGGTTCATGAGCATGGTCATCGACCACTGGATGACGGCCTCGCTGGTGTCGGTGCGTCGTTCGTAGTCACGGACCAGGCGCCGGCTGCGCAGGAGCCAGGCGAAGGATCTTTCGACGACCCAGCGGCGGGGCAGGACCTCAAAGCCGCTGGCGTCGTCGCTGCGGCGGACGATGTCGAGGACGACTCCGAGGTGCTGGGCGGTCCAGTCGGTGAGGTGGCCGGTGTAACCCCCGTCGGCCCAGATGCGAGCCAGGTGCCGGAAGTGAGTCTTTGCTGCGGGTAGCAGGCTGCGGGCGGCGTCCCGGTCGGTCGTGGACGCCGGCGTGACCAGCACGGCCAGAAGCAGTCCGAGGGTGTCGGTGAGCAGGTGCCGCTTGCGCCCGTTGATTTTCTTCCCAGCGTCGTATCCCCGTGAGGCGAGGGTGACCGTGGCGTCCGCCTTCACTGACTGCGAGTCCACGACCCCCGCACTCGGTTCCGGGCTGCGGCCCTCAGCTGTGCGGACGGCCTCGCGCAGACGTTCGTGCAGCTCGGCCACCAATCCCGCATCCCGCCAGCGGGCGAAGAAGGCATACACCCGCGGCCAGGGCGGAAAGTCGGACGGCATCGCCCGCCACTTGATGCCGTTGTCGACGAGGTAGCGCACCGCGTCGATCATCTGCCGGTGGCAGTAGCCCTCCGGACGCCCGCCCCGGCCAGCCATCCACGACGGCACTGGCAGCAGATCCCGCACCGACGCCCACTCCGCATCGCTTATATCCGAGTCGTACCGGGGCCGGCGCTCCGGCCGGTCGGCCGCGTTCCCGAACCGATGGGCGAGACAGTCACACCCAGGAGTGGACGGACTGGACCCGGCAACCACGACCACGCGACACTTCGACAACAGGGCCTCTTGCTTCTCGCTGGACTCGACAACCGCGAGCTACCAAGAGGCCCTTCCTCTATGCCCCATCAGCCCACAAGTCACCCGATCCAGGACCCCGTTCGAACCAGACCGAGCGCACGACCGGATAGAGAACGGCCAGTTAG
>NZ_JBSFNN010000170.1:0-1782 GCF_053587115.1 Streptomyces sp. NPDC003697 | reverse complement strand
ACCGGGACGAGGATCGGCCCGGACCACACCCAGGGCACCCTCGCCTCGGAGGCCTCCGGACGCCAGGCGGTCCGGCTGTCCCCGGGGGCCCGCGGGGCCGGCCCGGACGGCGCGATCAGGTGATCAGACGAGGTCGAACCGGTCCAGGTTCATCACCTTGTCCCACGCCGCGACGAAGTCCGTGACGAACTTCTCCCCGGCGTCGTCGCTCGCGTAGACCTCCGCGAGCGCCCGCAGCTCGGAGTTCGAGCCGAAGACCAGGTCGGCGCGGGTGCCGGTCCACTTGACCTCACCGGTGGCGGCGTCGCGTCCCTCGAAGGTGCTCGCGTCCTCGGACGTGGCCCGCCACGTCGTGCCCAGGTCGAGCAGGTTGACGAAGAAGTCGTTGGTCAGCACCCCCGGGGTCGCTGTGAGGACGCCCAGCGCCGACTGCCGGTGGTTCGCGCCGAGGACGCGGAGGCCGCCGACGAGGACCGTCATCTCGGGAGCGCTCAGGGTGAGCAGATTCGCCCGGTCGACCAGCAGGTACTCGGCCGGCAGCCGGTTCCCCTTGCCCAGGTGGTTGCGGAACCCGTCCGCGGTCGGCTCCAGCGCGGCGAACGACTCGACGTCCGTCTGCTCCTGCGACGCGTCCACGCGGCCGGGCGTGAAGGGGACCCGCACGTCGTGGCCGGCGTCCTTCGCGGCCTGTTCGACGGCCGCGCAGCCGGCGAGCACGATCAGGTCGGCGAGGGAGACGCGCTTGCCGCCGGTCTGGGCCGCGTTGAAGGACTCCTGGATGCCCTCCAGGGTGCGCAGCACGGTCGCCAGCTGGTCGGGGTCGTTGACCTCCCACCCCCGCTGCGGCTCGAGGCGGATGCGGGCACCGTTGGCGCCGCCGCGCTTGTCGCTGCCGCGGAAGGAGGAGGCGGACGCCCACGCGGTGGAGACGAGCTGCGGCACCGTGAGGCCCGAGGCCAGGACCTGCGCCTTGAGGGCGGCGACGTCCGCGTCGTCGACGAGCTCGTGCGTCACCTCGGGCAGCGGGTCCTGCCACAGCAGCGTCTCGGCCGGGACCTCCGGGCCGAGGTAGCGCACGACGGGTCCCATGTCGCGGTGGGTGAGCTTGAACCAGGCGCGCGCGAACGCGTCCGCGAACGCGTCCGGGTCCTGAAGGAAGCGCCGCGAGATCTGTTCGTAGACCGGGTCGAAGCGGAGCGCGAGGTCCGTCGTCAGCATCGACGGGGCGTGCCTCTTCGACGGGTCGTGGGCGTCGGGCACGGTGCCCGCCCCGGCGCCGTCCTTGGGCCGCCACTGGTGGGCCCCGGCGGGGCTCTCGAAGAGCTCCCACTCGTAGCCGAACAGGATCTCGAAGAAGCTGTTGTCCCAGGTCGTCGGGGTGTTGGTCCACGTCACCTCGAGTCCGCTGGTGATCGTGTCGCCGCCCTTGCCGGTGCCGAAGGAGTTGCTCCAGCCCAGGCCCTGGTTCTCGAGGGGGGCGGCCTCGGGGTCGGGGCCGACGTGGTCCGCCGGGCCGGCGCCGTGGGTCTTGCCGAAGGTGTGGCCGCCGGCGATCAGGGCGACCGTCTCCTCGTCGTTCATCGCCATCCGGCGGAACGTCTCACGGATGTCGCGGGCCGCGGCGATCGGGTCCGGATTGCCGTTCGGGCCCTCGGGGTTGACGTAGATCAGGCCCATCTGGACGGCGCCACGGTGCCGGCGCCCACGTAGTCGACGGCGCGGGCGGCGCGGACGGCCAGCTCGTGCAGTTCCCGGGTGAGGCCGGCGGTCAGGCCGGGGGCC
>NZ_JBSFNN010000169.1:0-1806 GCF_053587115.1 Streptomyces sp. NPDC003697 | reverse complement strand
GTTATCTGCTGCTCGTCCGGCGTGCCCGGCGGCGCCACCCCGGGTCCGGCTTGTCACTAAATCGCCCCTATATGCCGAAGTCCCGCGAACGAGTGATCGCATTTCGGACAGCAGCTGACCGTGCGCTTCCTGCCTGATCTGTGAGTTCAAGGTGGCTAGACAGCATCAAGGCAGCGGCCGAGCCCTCGTCGTCGTCCGGATCGCTGTCGTCACCCCTCAGGGCATCCCCGACGCGATCGAACGCCGAGCGCTGCGAGTCGAGGCGCACGAAGGTGTAGATGTCCATGGTCACCCGGATCGAGCTGTGGCCCAGGACTTCCATGATCATGCGGGCGTCAGGAAGCGCACGGTCCGGTCAGAGGGGGTCTTGCAGCACTTGCCGAGGGCGCAGCGGCGCCGCTTGTGTTCCGGCCGCTTCTCGTCCTTGCCCTGAGCGCAGCACTGGCAGGTGACGGCCGTCTTCGCGAGGAAGGCGCGGATATCGCGGGCAGTGAGCCGGACCAGGTCAGAACTCCTCTCCAACTCGACAACGAGGAACCGGGGTTCCAGCAGCACGCGCATGCGAGCACGCCAACCGCCCCGTCTCCCGGCTGATGGTCGACGGGCTGCGGCCCAGCTCGGCGGCGATCGCCCGAACCGACGCCTTCTCGCGCAGCCGGTCGGCGATGTAGATCCGGTCGACCTCACGCAGGTATCGGGACGGACCAGGAGGCGGCACCACCGCATGCGCCGGTGGTGCCGCCTTGTTCCTGCCCGACGGATTGCGGCCGTTACGCCATCGCTTTCCCGTCCGGATGTTGATTCCGACGCGTCGACATGCCTCCCGGCCGCTCAGCCCCTGGTCCATGAGCCGGAAGTATTCCTCCCGCTCACGGACCATGCCGTCTGCGGCCCTGAGCCGTCCGGACCTTGCGGATCTCGAAGTCCATCGCACCCCTTGGACCGGGGTGTTGCGACGACCACTAGAACCCAAGATGATCCGGGGGCCTCTGCTGTTGTGGCGTACAGCAGCGAAGTACAGCGATCGCGCCGGCCGGAGAGGAGCCACGGCCCAGACCGCGGAGCCGCTGCAGCCCGCCAGTGTCCTGCCCACCTGGCGTGGGGGATCACCAGGTCGGAGGCCCGGTCAGGAGTGGGCGCCACCGCCGGAAGAACGGTGGCCGCGGCCGGCCCCGGCGACGGACTCACGGATGCTGCCGTTTCGGGAGGCGGCGTGGTGGGTCAGGACCTTCATGATCTCCGAGGCCAGCGCATCTGCCAGTGCAGGCGCCAGGGATTCCGCCAGTGCGGTCGCCATGGTCTGCGTGAACAGCACCCGTTCCAGTTCCGAGGAAGAACGGGAGGGCGGCCGGGACAGGGACTCCACGGCCGCTTCCATCAGAGCTCCAGCCAGCGGGTCCCTTCCGTATTTGACGCCATTGCCGGTGCGCGGAATTCTGGCGTCGCGCACCATTTCATCAAAGACCTCATCGATGAAGGCCTCCACGGGATCCCGTTCCGATTCTCCGTCGGACTCAGCTGCCATTTGTCGTTCCTCAAGTCTTCGATTGCCGTACGGGGCCCTGCCCCCCGACGTCGACGACGGCAACGATCGGAGGGCAGGGGTGTTGCCATGTCCTGTCAGCGGCGCATCAGCGCGGCGAGGAGAAGCGGGTTCTCGATGCCCGACCCTTCGCCGTGCTCCCCACGCCGGTGCATGAGCGCGGCGAGCATGAGCGGGTTCTCGATGCCCGACCCTTCGCCGCGCTCCCCACGCCGGTGCATGAGCGCGGCGAGCATGAGCGGGTTCTCGATGCCCGACCCTTC
>NZ_JBSFNN010000168.1:0-1898 GCF_053587115.1 Streptomyces sp. NPDC003697 | reverse complement strand
GGACGACCATTGGTAAGGGCATTGACGGGAAAGTCAAGACCCTCATCGAGGCCGATCGTACAGCGATGCGAAACTACCGCATCGACACGCTCGGGTTAACTGATGACGATACCGGAACGACAGTCGAGGCGTGGGGGGCAGTTCCTAATCTGGATCGATTGCTGAACACTTCAAGGGTGATCTCAGCGCTGACGACCGAATTGGCTCTGTATCTCGAAACCTACCCGGACTCATCAGTGACATACGATGGAGCGCGGGTTGATCCTGGACAGGTACAAGTCCACTCAGCCGTTTACGATCTTGACGAAATCGGGGAGTTCCCTGCTCCCGAACTAAGGGTTATAGAGTGGCGCAGAGGTGTAACGCGCGAGCTTGCGCTTTGCGACTCAAGGCGGATGCCCTTGGTAAAGCTCCGCCCGGAGATTCAGGCACCAGGCTTCAATTTCACGGCCTATCTTTCGTGGCAGGGATTTGAGGATAGGCCGCAGGACCTAGCTTTGGTCGACTGGGATGAAGATTCCCCAGCCTCGGCAGTAGTAGAGCAGGCAAGAGGACGCCTTCGTCAGCACTTCCGGAGCAGGGTCGATGACCGTCGCCGGGAGCAGGTCCAGGAGTGGCAGAGGGAGCAGGTATACCCCTACGAGGGAGAGGCTACAGAACCGACAGAGATCACTGAGCGGGAAGCCTTCGATACGGTAGCAACGACTATCGCGAAGCATATCCCTAAGGCTCGTAACGCCAGAAGGGCGACGCTGGGTCTCCTGAAGGAGACACTTGCGGCGAAGCCCGACCACACACCGGAAATCCTTGAGCGCTTCTTCTCCTTGACTCGTCAGGAAAAGGAAGAGCTTGGACTGCTGCTGAAGCGTACGAGTCTGACCTCTTTGATCCGCACGTCCACAGAGGTTACTGACCGTCTCGATTTCCTTCGCGCCCTGGAGATACTACTCTTCGACACCGAGGCGAAGAAGGTGACGCGAGAGCGGGATCAGTTGCATAAGATCCTGGAAAACGAGGCTTGGGTTTTCGGCGAAGAATACTCGCTCATGGTGAGTGAGCGCGGACTCTCGGAAGTTCTTCGAAAGCACCTTTCGATCCTAAGGGTGCCTGAGCCCGAAGACACTAATGTTCGTCTCCTGGACGGACACGCCGGCAGAGTCGACCTGATGCTTTCAAAGACGACCGTTTGGGTGCAAAAGCCTCATCACTTGGTCGTGGAACTCAAGCGCCCCAACGTAAGACTCGGAATGGCCGAGTATGCCCAGCTAGTGAAATATGCAACCACCGTCATCGCGGATGAACGCTTTCGGAGTACCGAGGCGAACTGGGACTTCTGGCTCATCGGGAATTCCATGGATGACGTCCTGCGGAGCCTTACGCGTCAGCCTCACCTACCCCCGGGCCAGGCTAGCGCGATTGGCACTAACGCAAGACTGTGGGTCCGCGAGTGGAGCGAAGTTATCCAGGAGTGTAAGCAGCGACTTCACTTCTACCGGGATAGGCTCGACTATCAGTCCACGGATGAGCATGCTCTGGAGTACCTGGTGCGCAAGCATCCGCATGCGACACCTACCGTGCTCCTGCCCGATGACGAGGATGTCGTGGAGGAGCAAGCCGCGATCGTCCCGTCTCCACGCGATGGGGAGCCAGCGCCGCATGCGCCTTCCGTGGCGGACTAACGTGATGATTGTGGGCGGTGCCGTCCGGGCCTGTGGCGCGGGGAGGGGGCCAAACGGGGGGCCACGTGAGGCAGCCACGCCAAGACGCTCCCGGACGGTAGTGGACAACTCGGTGACGGTGGCGCTGGTCAGATGACCCCTAAGCGAAGGTCACCGGTGGAGCTAATCGCGTTCGGGACGAAGAGGTCGTGGGTTCAAATCCCGCCACCCCGACACAGG
>NZ_JBSFNN010000167.1:0-2281 GCF_053587115.1 Streptomyces sp. NPDC003697 | reverse complement strand
GGGACCTACCAGGCGACACAAGTCACCCTCTTCGATCAGGCCAACCGCCAGACCGATCCCGCGACCCCAGAGGGTCGCGCGCCGGTCGATACAGCGAGCCGGTCAGTTCGCAGGCCGGCCAGTTCGCAGGGCCCGGCCGCTCGCCGTGGTCGCCCCGGCCCGCCGGTCCACGCGCGGGCCGGAAGGCGGGCCGAAGGGTGCGTCGGTTTGCTCCGACCGGCCCTCGGGGCCACCCGGCCCGAGCAGTCCTTCGCCGACCCGAGGGCCCCGCCGGGAAAGGAACCGGACAGGCGTGTGGCCGGGCTGTTGGGGACAGCCCGGCCACACGTTCATCGGCTGCCCGGCCGTCGGGCCGGGCGAGTGCGCTCAACGCACCTCAGGCATGCCGGTGCGAGCGACGGTCACCGGTGACAAGGCGGTAGAGCACGAGCAGGATCAGCGAGCCGACGATCGCGGCGATCCACGTCGACAGGTCGAAGAAGCCGTCGATCGAGTCGACACCGAAGATGACCTTCCCCAGCCAGCCGCCGAGGAGCCCACCCGCGACACCGATCAGCATGGTGATGATGATGCCGCCCGGGTCCTTGCCCGGGAGGAGCATCTTGGCGATGGCGCCGGCCAGCAGGCCGATCAGGATCCAGGCGATGATGCCCACTGTTCCTCCACAATGCCTCGGAAGTGCGTTCCTCTTCCGGATGCGCGGGATCGGCGAGAACAAACCTGCGAGTTGGGAACGAGCCGTTCCGAGCCGTCCGCCCGCCTGACGGCCCCACGGCTTAAGGCAGCCTTAAGCGCAACTCAAGCGAGGGTCATCCTTGCCGACGACCATGAGTATTCCCAGGTCAGCGGGTGCTCGGGGACAAAACGGGCTGGTTGGCCCGTCTGCCGGTGCTGCGTAGCATCGGGGCCCGGCAACGACGTCGAGAGCGCTCTCAGTCGTTGCGCCACGACCCCACGCACGCCCGAGCACCAGGAGAGACCCCCCACATGACACCCCGTCACCAGCGCTCCGTCGGACGCCGCAAGCTCCTGTTCGCCCTCACGGGCGCGGCGGTGGCCGCCCCCGCCCTCGCCGCGCTCGCTCCGCACGCCCTCGCCGGCCAGACCGCGAGGAAGGGAACGGCCACGGCGGCGGGCGCGCTCCCGCTGACCGTCGTCAACGGCACCGGAGCCTTCGACAACGCCTCCGTCCACCTCTACGTCGTCGGCAACCAGGACGGCAGGCAGGTCCGGCTCACCCCGGACGGGACGCTCGCGCCGATCGCCGTGTCGGACAACGGCGCCGACGGCTTCACCGACTACGCGATCCCGCTCGCCGGCAGCGGCGAGACCCGGCTGAGCCTGCCGTACATGTCCGGCCGGATCTACGTCTCCCTCGGGCAGAAGCTGAAGCTCCGGGCGGTCACGGACGGCAACGGCAACGCCGCCCTGCAGTACCCGGCGGGCTGGGTGTCCTCGGACCCCAACTACCCCGTCCTGCACGACTGCGCGGAGTTCACGCACAACTCCTCGGGCATGTTCTGCAACACGACGATGGTGGACATGTTCAGCGTGCCGCTGAGCATCCGTCTGACGGGTGCCGCGGACCGGACGACCGGCACCGTCCGCGCCGGCGGGCGGGCGGCCGCGTTCGCCGCCCTCCGGCAGGTGGAGGCGTTCGCGCCGCTGGTGGTGGACGACACGCGTGTGATCGCCCCGGGCCACGGACTGGACGCGGGACTGTTCTCCAAGGACTACTTCGCCCCGTACGTCGACGAGGTCTGGAGCACCTTCACCGGCAGGGACCTGACGGTGGCCACGAACGCGGGCACGTTCACCGGCCGGGTCCGCGGCGGGAAGCTCACCTTCGCCGGCCCCGCCCAGGTGGCCTTCGACAAGCCCTCCACCCGGGACGTGCTCTTCTGCGACGGCGCCCTCGCCGCCCCCAACGACGGCACGACGGGGCCGGTCGCCGCCGTGCTCGGCGCCGGTTTCAACCGTTCGACCCTGCTCTCCGGCACCGCCCAGCCCGTCACCGACGCCGGCGCCTTCTACCGGACCGAGGTCACCAACCACTACGCGAAGGCGATGCACGCGGCGACCGAGGACGGCAGGGCCTACGGGTTCGCCTTCGACGACGTGGCGGACTTCGCCTCGTACATCCAGGACACGGCTCCCACAGGCATCAGGCTGACCCTCACCCCCTTCTAGTGCCGCGGCAGGCAACGTTTGCCCGTCAAGGAGTGGCGTCCGGTGCGTGCTCTCGGCGTGCCGGCCGGACGCCCTCGTACTGGATGTACTC
>NZ_JBSFNN010000166.1:0-2390 GCF_053587115.1 Streptomyces sp. NPDC003697 | reverse complement strand
ACACAGTGGACGCGAGCAACTGAGGACAAGCCCTCGGCCTATTAGTACCGGTCACCTCCACACGTTACCGTGCTTCCAGATCCGGCCTATCAACCCAGTCGTCTACTGGGAGCCTTACCCCATCAAGTGGGTGGGAGTCCTCATCTCGAAGCAGGCTTCCCGCTTAGATGCTTTCAGCGGTTATCCCTCCCGAACGTAGCCAACCAGCCATGCCCTTGGCAGGACAACTGGCACACCAGAGGTTCGTCCGTCCCGGTCCTCTCGTACTAGGGACAGCCCTTCTCAAGACTCCTACGCGCACAGCGGATAGGGACCGAACTGTCTCACGACGTTCTAAACCCAGCTCGCGTACCGCTTTAATGGGCGAACAGCCCAACCCTTGGGACCGACTCCAGCCCCAGGATGCGACGAGCCGACATCGAGGTGCCAAACCATCCCGTCGATATGGACTCTTGGGGAAGATCAGCCTGTTATCCCCGGGGTACCTTTTATCCGTTGAGCGACGGCGCTTCCACAAGCCACCGCCGGATCACTAGTCCCGACTTTCGTCCCTGCTCGACCCGTCGGTCTCACAGTCAAGCTCCCTTGTGCACTTACACTCAACACCTGGTTACCAACCAGGCTGAGGGAACCTTTGGGCGCCTCCGTTACACTTTAGGAGGCAACCGCCCCAGTTAAACTACCCATCAGACACTGTCCCTGATCCGGATCACGGACCCAGGTTAGACATCCAGCACGACCAGAGTGGTATTTCAACGGCGACTCCACGGACACTGGCGTGCCCGCTTCACAGTCTCCCACCTATCCTACACAAGCCGAACCGAACACCAATATCAAACTGTAGTAAAGGTCCCGGGGTCTTTCCGTCCTGCTGCGCGAAACGAGCATCTTTACTCGTAGTGCAATTTCACCGGGCCTATGGTTGAGACAGTCGAGAAGTCGTTACGCCATTCGTGCAGGTCGGAACTTACCCGACAAGGAATTTCGCTACCTTAGGATGGTTATAGTTACCACCGCCGTTTACTGGCGCTTAAGTTCTCAGCTTCGCCCCACCGAAGTGGAGCTAACCGGTCCCCTTAACGTTCCAGCACCGGGCAGGCGTCAGTCCGTATACATCGCCTTACGGCTTCGCACGGACCTGTGTTTTTAGTAAACAGTCGCTTCTCGCTGGTCTCTGCGGCCACACCCAGCTCAGGGCGCAAAGGCCCATCACCGGACGTGGCCCCCCTTCTCCCGAAGTTACGGGGGCATTTTGCCGAGTTCCTTAACCATAGTTCACCCGAACGCCTCGGTATTCTCTACCTGACCACCTGAGTCGGTTTAGGGTACGGGCCGCCATGAAACTCGCTAGAGGCTTTTCTCGGCAGCATAGGATCATCCACTTCGCCACAATCGGCTCGGCATCGGGTCTCAGCCGAATGCAAGGCGGATTTACCTGCCTTGCGGCCTACACCCTTACCCCGGGACAACCACCGCCCGGGATGGACTACCTTCCTGCGTCACCCCATCACTCACCTACTACCAGCCTGGTTCGACGGCTCCACCACTCCGGATCACCCCGAAGGGATCACCGGCGGCTTCACGGCCTTAGCATCACTGGATTCGATGTTTGACGCTTCACAGCGGGTACCGGAATATCAACCGGTTATCCATCGACTACGCCTGTCGGCCTCGCCTTAGGTCCCGACTTACCCTGGGCAGATCAGCTTGACCCAGGAACCCTTGGTCAATCGGCGCACACGTTTCTCACGTGTGAATCGCTACTCATGCCTGCATTCTCACTCGTCAACCGTCCACAACTACCTTCCGGTGCTGCTTCACCCGGCAGACGACGCTCCCCTACCCATCACAGCCGGCGTTGGCCGTCATGCTGCAATGACACGACTTCGGCGGTACGCTTGAGCCCCGCTACATTGTCGGCGCGGAATCACTAGACCAGTGAGCTATTACGCACTCTTTCAAGGGTGGCTGCTTCTAAGCCAACCTCCTGGTTGTCTGTGCGACTCCACATCCTTTCCCACTTAGCGTACGCTTAGGGGCCTTAGTCGATGCTCTGGGCTGTTTCCCTCTCGACCATGGAGCTTATCCCCCACAGTCTCACTGCCGCGCTCTCACTTACCGGCATTCGGAGTTTGGCTAAGGTCAGTAACCCGGTAGGGCCCATCGCCTATCCAGTGCTCTACCTCCGGCAAGAAACACACGACGCTGCACCTAAATGCATTTCGGGGAGAACCAGCTATCACGGAGTTTGATTGGCCTTTCACCCCTAACCACAGGTCATCCCCCAGGTTTTCAACCCTGGTGGGTTCGGTCCTCCACGAAGTCTTACCTCCGCTTCAACCTGCCCATGGCTAGATCACTCCGCTTCGGGTCTTGAGCGCGCTACTGAA
>NZ_JBSFNN010000165.1:0-2516 GCF_053587115.1 Streptomyces sp. NPDC003697 | reverse complement strand
CGATCCGGGCGGAACCGAGGACCAGGAACTCGTCCGCCGCAAGGGCATCATGTGCGCGGAGGTGTGCGACGCGACCTGCCGCATGCTCTCCATGCGATGCCCGGCCGGGCGTCGCCGGGGACGAACGGGACCTCGCGCAGCCGGATTTCCTGCGGCAGGAGCTCACGCGGCAGGAACTCAGACAGAAGGGCCGCCTCGAAAGGCGGCCCACGCCGGTGCTGTGTCATGGCGCCCGGTCCGCGCGTCGCAGCGGACGCGCGCGCGCCGAGGCCGGTCAGGGGGCCGCTTCGGGCGGCGGATCAGTGGGCGGCGCCGCTCAGGTGCTGCCGTTCGCTCCGGGGTGCGGCCTCGGCGGCGGGGGCCGCCGCGTGCGCGTCCATCCGCTCCGCCGCGAGGATCGCTGCGGCCGTGTCCGCACGGGAGGCCGCCACGACGAGTGCGCGGCCGGCGAGCGCGTGCGCCCGCCGGTGCAGGGCGGCCGGGTCCTGCGGCTCTGAGCCGGAGGCGCGGACGGGGGTGCGCCCGCCCCGCAGCCGGGCCACCTGCCCGGCGAGCCGCTCGGCCGCGGCGTCGAGATCGGCGGACGGCGCCGTGGCGCGCAGTTCGTCCGTGACGGCGAGCAGCGCGGCCAGGTGCCCGGCGAGCTGGATGTCCAGCTCCTCCTCACGGGACCGGTGGGGGAAGTCGGAGCCGGTGCCGGCCGGCGCGTCGTGGACGGAGCTCCGGGAAGGCCCTGAGCGGATCGGTTCGTACATGAGACGGCCTCCTGTGCGCTGACAGAAGCCATCCTAGCTTAGAACTCGTCTAAAGTTGAGCCGGTTCGCGGAACTGGGCGGTAGGGGCACGCACCGTGAGCGCCCGGGGGTGCTCCCCGGCGTCAGGACTGGCCGTAGCCGTCCAGGAAGGTCCCGATCCGCCCCACCGCGTCCCGCAGGTCGCCCACCGACGGCAGGGTCACCACACGGAAGTGGTCCGACTCCGGCCAGTTGAAGCCGGTGCCGTGCACGACCATGATCTTCTCCTGGCGCAGCAGGTCCAGGACCATCTGCCGGTCGTCCTTGATCTTGAAGACCTTCGGGTCCAGGCGCGGGAAGAGGTACAGCGCCCCCTTCGGCCGCACGCAGCTGACCCCGGGGATCTGCGTGAGCAGGTCGTAGGCGGTGTCCATCTGTTCCTTCAGCCGGCCGCCGGGCAGCACCAGCTCCTTGATGGTCTGCCGTCCGCTGAGCGCGGCGACCACCCCGTGCTGGCCGGGCATGTTCGCGCACAGTCGCATGTTCGCCAGGATCGTCAGGCCCTCGATGTAGGAGTCGGCGTGGGCCCGCGGGCCGGAGATCGACATCCAGCCGACGCGGTAGCCGGCCACCCGGTACGCCTTGGACATGCCGTTGAAGGTGAGCGTGAGCAGGTCCGGCGCGACCTTGGCCGTCGGCGTGTGGCGGGCACCGTCGTAGAGGATCTTGTCGTAGATCTCGTCGGAGCACACCAGCAGGTTGTGGCGCCGGGCGATGTCCGTCAGCCCCTTGAGCACCGCCTCGTCGTAGACGGCGCCCGTCGGGTTGTTCGGGTTGATGATGACGATCGCCTTGGTGCGGTCGGTGACCTTCCGCTCGACGTCCGCCAGGTCGGGCATCCAGTCGGACTGCTCGTCGCAGCGGTAGTGCACGGCCGTGCCGCCGGACAGGGACACGGCGGCGGTCCACAGCGGGTAGTCCGGCGCCGGCACGAGGACCTCGTCGCCGTCGTCCAGCAGCCCCTGCATCGCCATCACGATCAGCTCGGAGACGCCGTTCCCGATGAAGACGTGCTCCACGTCGGTCTCGATGCCGAGGGTCTGGTTGTGCATGACGACCGCCCGACGGGCGGCCAGCAGGCCCTTCGCGTCGCCGTAGCCGTGGGCCGCCGAGACGTTGCGGAGGATGTCCTCCAGGATCTCGGGCGGGCACTCGAAGCCGAACGCCGCCGGGTTGCCGGTGTTCAGCTTCAGGATGCGGTGCCCGGCCGCCTCCAGCCGCATCGCCTCCTCCAGTACCGGGCCCCGGATCTCATAACAGACGTTGGCGAGCTTGGTCGACTGGATCACCTGCATGGGGGGAGCTTACGGCGGGGTAACGGTCCGTGGGTGGTGTTTTCCACCACGTGAGACGTGTCGGCACACCAAAGAGTGGTGACCGTCGCGGGTGGCCGTTCCGGCGTCTCCCGGCTGTCCTTACACTTTCCGGTCATGTCCACGCCTCCCGACGTCAACGGCGTGGCTCCGGCGGGCGATGCGCCCCAGGGGCCGCCGAACGTGTACCTGCCGCAGCCCGCAGCCGCCCCCTCCTACGAGGGCTACGCCGATCCGGCGGCGGCCCACGGCTGGGAGGACGCCTACGAGGGGACGAGCGGACCGGCCGCGGCCGCGGACGGCCTGCCCGAGGCGCGGGCCGGGCGGCTGGGGGGGCATGCGCCGGGTGCTGGGGGCGTAGCGGACGCTCCGGGGTCGGGCACCGGGTACATGCCCGGCAGTTTCCGGC
>NZ_JBSFNN010000164.1:0-2677 GCF_053587115.1 Streptomyces sp. NPDC003697 | reverse complement strand
AAGACGGAGTGGTCCGCGGTCGACATCGCGTCGGAGCAGGCTCCTCTGGCCGAGGAGTTCGAGGGCGCCGACGCCGTCATCCACCTGGCGTGGGCGGCGACGGGGGTCGGCGGCGGCGCGCCGCACCTGCTCCACCGTCCTGCGCCCCTGGGGACTCCTGGCGAACTCCTTGATCCGCTGCATCACACCCGGCATGACACTCCTTCCCGTCCGGCGGCCGGCACCCGGCCGCTCCTCGACCGCCTACCCGGGATGGTGCCGTCCAGCCCCGGGGAGGCGTGCCGGGGTACCCCGTCCGGCCCAACCCCGGCCGAAGAGACGTCCGGAGGGTGGAAGAGTTAATCGCGTTCGTGCGGGCATCGGCGGCGACCCTTCCGGGTACCCAGGCCCCGCCATTGTGTTGACGGCGATCGCCTCGCAGCCCCCACCCCGCGACGGCGGGACGAGCCGAAGGAGCCCACGAGCCATGACGGACACAGCAAGTCAGGGGCCCGCCCAGGGTGACGACCGCAAGGTCCTCACCAACCGGCAGGGCCATCCCGTCTACGACAACCAGAACCAGCGCACGGTCGGGGCCCGCGGACCGGCGACACTGGAGAACTACCAGTTCCTGGAGAAGATCAGCCACTTCGACCGCGAGCGGATCCCGGAGCGCGTGGTGCACGCCCGGGGCGTGACGGCGTACGGCTACTTCGAGGCGTACGGCGCCTGGGGCGACGAACCCATCGCGAAGTTCACCCGGGCCAAGCTCTTCCAGGAGCGCGGCAAGCGCACCGACGTCGCCGTCCGCTTCTCCACGGTGATCGGCGGCCGGGACTCCTCCGAGGCCGCCCGCGACCCGCGCGGCTTCGCGGTGAAGTTCTACACCGAGGACGGCAACTGGGACCTCGTGGGCAACAACCTCGCCGTGTTCTTCATCCGGGACGCGATCAAGTTCCCGGACGTCATCCACGCCCTCAAGCCCGACCCGGTGACCTTCGAGCAGCAGCCGCGGCGGATCTTCGACTTCATGTCGCAGACGCCGGAGGCCATGCACATGCTGGTCAACCTGTTCAGTCCGCGCGGCATCCCCTCCGACTACCGGCACATGCAGGGCTTCGGCGTGAACACCTACAAGTGGGTCAACGACGAGGGCCGCACCGTGCTGGTCAAGTACCACTGGATGCCCAAGCAGGGCGTGCGCAGCATGACCGAGGAGGACGCCGCGAACGTCCAGGCGCAGACCCTCGGCCACGCCACCAAGGACCTGTACGAGGCGGTCGAACGCGGTGAGTACCCGGAGTGGGAACTGGTCGTGCAGATGATGGACGACCACGACCACCCCGAACTCGGCTTCGACCCGCTGGACGACACCAAGACCTGGCCCGAGCAGGACTTCCCGGCCAGGCCCGTCGGCCGGATGGTGCTGGACCGGATGCCGCGGAACTTCTTCGCCGAGAACGAGCAGATCTCCTTCGGCACCGGCGTGCTCGTGGACGGACTCGACTTCTCCGACGACAAGATGCTGGTGGGCCGCACGTTCTCCTACAGCGACACCCAGCGCTACCGCGTCGGCCCGAACTACCTCCAGTTGCCGGTCAACCAGGCCAAGAACGCCCACGTGCACACCAACCAGCGCGACGGCCAGATGACGTACCACGTCGACGGCGGCGGCGAGAACCCGATCGTCAACTACGAACCGTCGATCACCGGCGGTCTGCGGGAGGCCCGGTACCCGGCCCACGACGAGCAGGGACCGGAGATCCGCGGCCGGCTCACCCGCAAGCGCATCGCGCGCACCAACGACTACCAGCAGGCCGGCCAGCGCTATCTGCTGATGGAGCAGTGGGAGCGCGACGACCTGGTGGGGAACCTGGTCAACCAGCTGTCCCGGTGCGACCGGCCCGTGCAGGAGCGGATGGTGTGGCACTTCCTGCTGGTCGAGAACGAGTTGGGGCTGAAGGTGGGGGAGGGGCTCGGCATCAGCCCCGAGGACGTGGCCGGCCTCGAACCCCTGGCGAGCCAGGACCTGACGGACGAGGACCGCAAGCGCCTGTCCAACCTCGGCAAGAACCCGCCGCGTGAGGTGGAGGGACTGAGCATGACCCACTGCGTGCCCAACGAGCGGCACACCGTGACGCGCTGAGCGGGGCACGCGAAAGGGGCCGGACGCCGCCCACCTCCCCAGGACAGCGGCGTCCGGCCCCTTTGCGTACCGCCTCCGTCTTCCCATGCCGGCCCGAAGTATTCCCGCGCCGGGCCCACGGGCAGCAGCCGGTCGCCGGGAGGGGGGTTCCGGGGCCGCTCAGCGAGTGGCCAGCAGGCCTTCCCGGAGCCGCTTCAGGACACGGTTGAGCAGGCGCGACACATGCATCTGGGAGATGCCCAGCAACTCCCCGATCTGCGCCTGGGTGAGCTCCTCGACGAACCGGAGGTGGATGATCCGCCGGTCCCGCTCGTTCAGCTCGGCGAGCAGGGGAGCGAGGCTTTGCAGGTCCTCCACCAGCTCCAGACCGGTGTCCTCGGCGCCGATGAAGTCGGCCAGCACGCTCTCGCCGTCCTCACTGCCACCGATCGCCGCGTCCAGCGACGAGGAGTTGTAGCCGTTGGACGCCAGCCGCGCCTCGACGACCTCCTCCTCCGACAGGCACATCAGCTCCGCCAGCTCCCGCACCGTCGGCGTACGCCCCAGCCGGCT
>NZ_JBSFNN010000163.1:0-2703 GCF_053587115.1 Streptomyces sp. NPDC003697 | reverse complement strand
CAACCCACCATCCCGCACCCGCACACAAGACTCACCACTGGCAAGCGCAGCCGCCAACACCTCCTGCCCGCAATCGCCATCCGCCTCCACCAGCAAGACCCGTCCCGGAAACTCCGCCTGCACCGAACGCACCAGACCACCCACCACAGCCCCCGCCACATCACCGGAAACCGTCACCACCACCACGACGCCCTCACCGGCAAGCTGGTCGCGCAGCCGACCAAGAACATCGGCCACGGCCTGCTCCGCGTCACCACCACCAGGCACCCGCACCACCACCGGCACCGGGCTTTCACCACCCTGGTGGGCGTCGGCACTCGGCATCGGTTCCCACTCGACGCGGTGCAGCAGGTCGTCCGGCGTGGTCACAGACCGCCAGTCGAGCGGGCGCAGGGCGACGGAACGCACGGACAGGACCGGTTCGCCCTGGGGGTCCGTCGCCGTGAGCGTGATGCGGTCGGGGGCCTCTGCCTCGCGACGCAGCCGTACCCGAAGACGGTCCGCTCCCCGGGCGTACACGGTGACCTCGCCAAAGGCGAAGGGCACCGCGCCCAGGGCCTGTTCCCCCAACGCGCCGAGCGCGACAGGCTGGAGGGCCGCGTCCAGCAGGGCCGGGTGCACGAAGAAACGGTCGGCTTCAGCGGCTTCGGTCTCGTCCAGTTCGACCTCGGCGTACACCTCGTCGCCCCGCTGCCACAGTGCGCGCAGTCCTTGGAACGCCGAGCCGTAGTCGTAGCCGTGTGTGGCCAGCGTCCCGTACGGGTCTGTGTGCTCGACGGGGCGGGCACCCGGCGGCGGCCACGCCGTGCCGTGGTCTCGGGCCTCTGGGAGCTCCGGGGTCAGGTAGCCCACCGCGTGCTTGGTCCAGGTCGCGCCCGGGACGGCGGCGGGCCGGGAGTGGATGGTCAGCGGCCTTCGCCCGTCGGAGTCGTCGGCGCCCACCTCGGCCTGGATGTGATGTCCGCCGTTCTCGGAGACCCGCAGAGGGGCGAGGACAGTCAGCTCGTCGACGTGGGAGCAGCCGACTGCGTCGGCGGCCTGAAGGGCGATTTCCGCGAAGGCGGTGCCGGGCAGGAGGGGCGTGCCCGCGAGGGCGTGGTCCGCCAGCCAGGGATGCGTGCGCAACGACAGCAGACCGCTGAGCAGCAGCCCCTCCCCCTCGGCCCTCGCGACCAGCACCCCCAGGAGCGGGTGGTCGGCGGGCCTGAGACCGACGGCGGTCAGGTCGGCCCCTGTGGCCACCGGATCGAGCCAGTACGGCTCGCGCTGGAAGGGATACGTGGGGAGCTGCACCGTCCGCGGCGGGCGTGCGGCGAACAGGGTCGGCCAGGAGACGTCGAGCCCGCGCACGTACGCCTGCGCCAGCGCGGCGAGGAAGCGGTCCGGGCCGCCCTCGTCCCGACGCAGCGTGCCGAAGGCGAAGGCATCTGGCACACCGCTGCCGGCGAAGCTCTCGTCGAGCGCAACCGTGAGCACAGGGTGGGCGCTGACCTCGATGAAGGCGCGGTGCCCGGAGTCGAGCAGGGCACGGGTGACCTGGTCCAGGCGGACCGGCCGGCGCAGGTTTTCGTACCAGTAGGCACCGTCGAGGTCGGTGGTGTCCCGTTCCGCGCCGGTGACGGCCGAATAGAACGGCACGGACGCCGGTCGCGGCCGGACGGGTGCCAGCAGGGCGGCGAGCCGGTCTCGTATGACCTCGACGTGTGGCGAGTGCGACGCGTAGTCCACCGGGACCCTGCGGGTGCGGACCCCGGACTCGGTGCAGTCGGCCTGGAGTTCGTCGAGCGCCTGCGGGTCGCCGGACACCACGACGGAGGCCGGGCTGTTCACCGCGGCGACCGTGAGCCGTCCTTCCCAGCGCCGGATGCGATCCTCGACTTGGTCGACCGGCTCGGCGACTGACACCATGCCACCCGTTCCCGCCAGCTCGGCCAGCGCCTGACTGCGCAGCGCGACCACCCGGGCCGCGTCCGACAGGGTGAGGGCACCCGCGACGCAGGCTGCGGCGATCTCACCCTGCGAGTGTCCCGCCACCGCGTCGGGCCGGACGCCGTACGACTCCCAGAGCGCGGCGAGCGACACCATGACGGCGAAGAGGACCGGCTGGACGACATCGACGCGGTCGAGATCGGGAGCACCCGGCTCGCCCTTCAGCACGTCGAGCAGCGACCAGTCGGTGAACTCGGCCAAGGCGACCGCGCATTCGTGCATCCGCTCGCGGAAGACGTCCGAACTCTGCAGCAGCCGCAGCGCCATGCCCACCCACTGCGAGCCTTGTCCGGGGAAGACGAAGACCGTGCCGTGGGAGCCACCGGCCGTCCCCATGACGGTGGTCGCCTGGTCGGGATCGCCGTCTCGCAAGGCCCGGAGGGAGGCGAGGAGCGTCTCACGGTCGTCGGCGAGGACGACAGCTCGGTCGTCGTGCGGGGCGCGGGTGGTCGCGAGGGCGTGGGCGAGGGAGTACAGGTCGGTGTCCGGCTCTTCGCTCATGTGAGCGTGGACGCGTCCGGCGAGCTGTGCGAGCGCCCGCGGTTCATGTGCGGACAGCACGACGGGCACTGTTCCGGGTGAGCCCTTCGGCTCCTCTTCCTCCATGACCTGCTCGCCGGGGGGTTCTTCCAGGATGACGTGGGCATTGGTGCCGCTGATCCCGAAGGAGGAGACCGCGGCCCGGCGGAGCCGGCCGTCACCGGTCACGGGCCA
>NZ_JBSFNN010000162.1:0-2934 GCF_053587115.1 Streptomyces sp. NPDC003697 | reverse complement strand
AACGCGGCGAGGTGCCGTAGCCGTCGTCGTGCGCCCGCCGGGGATCGCGGGACAGTGAGGTGCCTCGCCGTTGGCCTCGTTGTGCTTGTCGTTGTACGACACGAGGTCGCGCAGCGTGAACCCGTCGTGCGCGGTGACGAAGTTGACGCTGGCACGCGGGCGGCGCCGGTGGTGGGCGTACAGGTCGGCGGAGCCGGTCAGCCGGGAGGCGAACTCGCCGAGCGTGTGGTCCTCCCCGCGCCAGAAGTCCCGTACGGCGTCACGGTACTTGCCGTTCCACTCCGACCACAGCGGGGGGAAGTTGCCCACCTGGTAGCCGCCCTCGCCGACGTCCCAGGGCTCGGCGATCAGCTTGACGCGGCTGATCACCGGGTCCTGCTGGATCAGGTCGAAGAACGCCGACAGCCGGTCCACCTCGTGGAACTGACGGGCCAGGGTGGCCGCGAGGTCGAAGCGGAAGCCGTCGACGCGCATCTCGGTGACCCAGTACCGCAGCGAGTCCATGATCAGCTGGAGCACGTACGGGTGCCGCATCAGCAGGCTGTTGCCGGTGCCGGTGGTGTCGTAGTAGTGCGCCCAGTCCCCGTCGACGAGTCGGTAGTACGAGGTGTTGTCGATGCCCCGGAAGGACAGCGTGGGGCCCTTCTCGTTGCCCTCGGCGGTGTGGTTGTAGACCACGTCGAGGATCACCTCGAGGCCGGCCGCGTGCAGGGCCCTGACCATCTCCTTGAACTCCGCCACCTGCTGCCCGCGGGTGCCGTGGGCGGCGTAGCCGTTGTGCGGGGCGAAGAAGCCGATGGTGTTGTAGCCCCAGTAGTTGGCCAGACCGCGCCCCTGGAGCACGCCGTCGTGCACGAACTGGTGGACCGGCATCAGCTCCACGCCGGTCACGCCCAGCGAGGTCAGGTGCTCGATCACCGCGGGGTGCGCGAGTCCCGCGTAGGTCCCGCGCAGCTCCGGCGGCACCTCGGGGTGGGCGCGGGTCAGACCGCGCACGTGCGCCTCGTAGATGACGCTGTCGGAGTACGTCCGTCTCGGCGGGCGGTCGTCGCGCCAGTCGAAGGCCGGGTCGGTCACCACGCCGAGCATGGTGTGCCCGGCGCTGTCGGCCGGGTCCGGGCCGTGCGGTGAGCGCTCGTAGAGCGAGGGGTGGTCGTCGATCTGCCCGTCCACGGCCGTGGCGTAGGGATCGAGGAGCAGCTTGCGCGGATTGCACCGCTGGCCGGACGCCGGGTGCCACGGACCGTGGACGCGGTAGCCGTAGCGCTGTCCCGGCCCGGTCCCGGGCAGGTAGCCGTGCCAGACGAACCCGTCGACCTCGGTGAGCGTCACCTCGCGGTGTCTGCCGTCGTCGCCGACGAGGACCAGGTCCACGCGTTCGGCGACCTCGCTGAACAACGCGAAGTTGGTGCCCTCGCCGTCGTACGCGGCGCCCAGCGGGTAGGGATACCCGCCCCACACGGGCACCCCGTTGCGGCGCGTGCGCCCGCTCACCGGGTCGCCTCCAGGACGCCGTCCCGGAGGTCCGCGGGGGCGGCCAGCGCGGTGACCGGCAGCGGGCGGGGCGGCTGCAGGCCCTCGCGCAGGGCCGGCGAGGGCGTTTTGGGCACGAGCGGGACGCGGACACCGGCTCGGGCCCGCTGCGAGAACCAGATGATCTTGCGACCGGTCTCGGCGGCGCAGCACCCCCAGCCGTGGCTCGTCGCCGCGATGCGGGCGAGGCAGCTCCGCAGGTCCTGGTCGGGGCGCAGGTCGTGGTTGTTCTCCCCGACCGCGGTGATCAGGTGCTGGCCGGTCCACCACATCTCGATGGAGGTGTTCTTGTCCCGTGCGTGCTCGTCGATGGCCTTGAGCAGCATCTCGGCACCGCTGCAGACGGGCTCGACGAGGTCCTCCAGGTCCCAGAACCTCAGGTGCGCGGCCAGGATGCGCCTGACCTGTCCGACCCGTTCCGGGCTGACTTCCACGTCGAGGTGGTAGTAGCAGGGCACTGCGGTCTTCATCGTCCTCGGCTCCTCACCGGCGAGGCTCTCGCTCCCGTCCCGCCTGTGCGGGCCGCCCACGGATACGGGGCGTGAGCGCTGGTTGCCTCTGAGTCAGATCCACACTGGGCGCGCTACGCCATTCGTGCAACACGAGCAGGTGAGCGGACTCGTTGAAGATCCAACAGGACGCTTGGTCGTTGAACGTGCACCATGAGTGAAAGTTCCCGAGCGCCGTACGGAACCGCCGCTTCGCGTGCCCGGATCCGCCCCGACCCTGGGGAGACGTGCTCCTCGGGAACCGCCGAAAGGTGAACGGCGCCATGCTGCTACCCGCCAAGACCGAAGTCGCCCGGTACCTGCGGCGCTACCGGACGTGGGAACGCGCGATGCTGAAGTCGCCCGACGACCGCACGGTGCGGGCCACCTTCGAGGACTCGGGCTACACGCTGTGCGTGCTGATGGGGAAGCGCTGCGCGCGGGAGGCCGCGCAGGCCGCCGAACGCTACCTGCGCACCGGCCCGGTGACCCGTCCGCGCCGGCAGAGCGGCGGCCGGCCGCACGAGGGCGGCGTGCTCGGACGGGACCCGTCGAAGACGCCGGTCCGGCGCACTCCCGCCGGGCGGTAGGCACGTCCGGCACGTCAGTCCGTGCCCGCCGGGCGGTTCCCGGCGGGCACGGAAGGATCGATCCCCCGCCGGGCGCCCGCGCCCGGCCTTCGAGCACGGTGGAGGTGACCCCATGAGTTCGACCCCGGCCATCGGCCGCATTCCGGTGCGGGACGTCCGCCCGGCCGTGGAGTGCGGCCGGCGCCCCGCCAAGGCGGTGGTGGGCGAGACGTTCCGGGTCACCGCCACCGTGTTCCGCGAGGGGCACGACGCCGTGGCGGCGAACGTGGTGCTGCGGGACCCGCGGGGCCGCCCCGGCCCGTGGACCCCGATGCGGGAACTGG
>NZ_JBSFNN010000161.1:0-3069 GCF_053587115.1 Streptomyces sp. NPDC003697 | reverse complement strand
GCACGCACGTCGCCGGTGAGATCGCCGCCGCCCGCAACGGCGTCGGCATGACGGGCGTGGCGCCGGGCGTGAAGGTCTCCGGCATCATCGGGACGCCGGCCCGGCACCCCGGCGGCGGCGCCGGGCACCCTCCCGAGGGACGCGCTGTCCTGCCGGGCCGCCGTTACGGCAACAATGGAGGGATGAGCGACAGTCCAGCCCCCCTCGCCGACCCGCACCTCGTCTTCGACCCTCTCGGCGGCGACGGCCCCAAGGACGTGGTGGTCCTCGGCTCCACCGGATCCATCGGCACCCAGGCCATCGACCTCGTGCTGCGCAACCCGGACCGCTTCCGGGTCACCGCGCTGTCCGCCAACGGCGGACGGGTCGGCCTCCTCGCCGAGCAGGCGTACCGGCTCCGCGTGCGGACCGTCGCCGTCGCCCGCGAGGACGTCGTACCGGCCCTGCGCGAGGCGCTCGGCGCCCAGTACGGGACGGGGGAGCCGCTCCCGGAGATCGTCGCCGGGCCCGGTGCGGCCACCGAGGTCGCCGCCTCCGACTGCCACACCGTCCTCAACGGCATCACCGGCTCCATCGGGCTGGCCCCGACCCTGGCCGCCCTGGAGGCGGGCCGCACCCTGGCCCTCGCCAACAAGGAGTCGCTCATCGTCGGCGGCCCGCTCGTCAGGGGCCTCGCCGAGCCCGGGCAGATCATCCCCGTCGACTCCGAGCACGCCGCCCTCTTCCAGGCCCTCGCCGCCGGCACCCGCGCCGACGTGCGCAAACTCGTCGTGACCGCCTCCGGCGGGCCGTTCCGCGGCCGGACCAGGGACGAACTGGCGAGCGTCACCGTCGAGGAGGCCCTCGCCCACCCCACCTGGGCCATGGGGCCGGTGATCACGATCAACTCCGCCACCCTCGTCAACAAGGGGCTGGAGGTCATCGAGGCGCACCTGCTGTACGACATTTCCTTCGACCGCATTGAGGTGGTCGTGCATCCCCAGTCGTATGTCCACTCGATGGTTGAGTTCACTGACGGATCCACGCTCGCCCAGGCGACGCCGCCCGACATGCGCGGGCCCATCGCCATCGGCCTCGGCTGGCCCGAACGCGTCCCGGACGCCGCGCCCGCCTTCGACTGGAGCACCGCGTCGACCTGGGAGTTCCTCCCCCTCGACAACGACGCGTTCCCCTCCGTCGGCCTCGCCCGGCACGTCGGGCAGCTCGGCGGCACCGCCCCGGCCGTGTTCAACGCGGCCAACGAGGAGTGCGTCGACGTGTTCCTGCGCGGAGCGCTGCCCTTCAACGGGATCATGGACACCGTGACCCGGGTGGTCGAGGAGCACTGCACACCCCGAGCGGGAACCTCGCTCACCGTGCCGGACGTCCTCGAAGCGGAGACCTGGGCACGGGCCCGGGCCCGGGAACTGACAGCGCAGACGGCGACCGCGGAGGCGCGTGCATGACGACCCTGATGATGATCCTCGGCATAGTCGTCTTCGCGGTCGGCCTGCTGGTCTCCATCGCCTGGCACGAGCTGGGGCACCTGTCCACGGCCAAGCTCTTCGGCATCCGCGTGCCGCAGTACATGGTCGGCTTCGGTCCGACCGTCTGGTCGCGCCGGAAGGGCGAGACGGAGTACGGCGTCAAGGCCGTCCCGCTCGGCGGCTACATCCGCATGATCGGCATGTTCCCGCCCGGACCCGACGGCCGGATCGAGGCCCGGTCCACCTCGCCCTGGCGCGGAATGATCGAGGACGCCCGCTCGGCGGCCTTCGAGGAGCTCCAGCCCGGCGACGAGACCCGTATGTTCTACACGCGGGCCCCGTGGAAGCGCGTCATCGTGATGTTCGCGGGCCCCTTCATGAACCTGGTGCTGGCGGTGGCGCTGTTCCTCACCGTCCTGATGGGGTTCGGCATCCAGCAGCAGACCACGACGGTCGGCTCGATCTCCCCGTGCGTGATCGCGCAGAGCGAGAACCGCGACACCTGCAAGAAGTCCGACCCCGCCTCCCCGGCCGCGGCCGCGGGCATGAAACCGGGGGACCGGATCGTCGCCTTCGACGGCGTGCGGACGGACGACTGGAACACGCTGTCCGACCGCATCCGGGTCAGTGCCGGCAAGGACGTGGCCCTCGTCGTCGACCGCGACGGCCGGGAACTGACCCTGCACGCGAGGATCGCCACCAACCAGGTCGCGAAGAAGGACTCCACCGGCGCCTACGTCCAGGGCAAGTACGTCAACGCCGGCTTCCTCGGCTTCAGCGCGGCCACCGGCGTCGTCAGGCAGGACTTCGGCGAGTCGGTGACCTGGATGACCGACCGGGTCGGCGACGCCGTCGACTCCCTCGCGGCCCTGCCCTCCAAGATCCCCGCCCTGTGGAACGCGGCCTTCGACGGCGCCCCGCGCGAGCCCGACTCCCCGATGGGCGTGATCGGCGCCGCCCGGGTCGGCGGCGAGATCTTCACCCTGGACATCCCGGCCAGCCAGCAACTCGCGATGGCCGTGATGCTCGTCGCCGGCTTCAACCTCTCCCTGTTCCTCTTCAACATGCTCCCGCTGCTCCCGCTGGACGGCGGGCACATCGCGGGCGCCCTGTGGGAGTCGCTGCGCCGGCACCTGGCCAGGGTCATGCGGCGCCCCGACCCGGGCCCGTTCGACGTGGCGAAGCTGATGCCGGTGGCCTACGTGGTGGCCGGGATCTTCGTCTGCTTCACGATTCTGGTCCTCATCGCGGACGTCGTTAACCCGGTCCGCATCTCCTAGACACGTCCCGTTGAGGGCGGCCGGGCGGGGTTCCCGCCCGGCCGCCCTCCATCGAGCGGGTTTGACGGGTGGGATGTGCCCGCCGCCCTGGCGGTGCCGTAATCTCGAAGCCCGGAGCCCGCTGCTCACGGGACCGGATCTTGATCCACGACTTGGGGTTGCACAGCAGATGACTGCGATTTCTCTCGGCATGCCGTCCGTTCCGACCACGCTCGCCGAGCGCCGCAAGAGCCGGCAGATCCAGGTCGGTTCGGTGGCGGTGGGCGGGGACGCGCCGGTGTCGGTGCAGTCGATGACGACGACGCGGACCTCGGACGTCGGTG
>NZ_JBSFNN010000160.1:0-3151 GCF_053587115.1 Streptomyces sp. NPDC003697 | reverse complement strand
GCCGATCACCGTTATCTCGTCTGCCATGCTGATGAGTGCTGTCCTTCCGTGCGACGCATGAGGGATGGCACGCGCCGGTCGGGCGGGAGGACAAGGCTGTGATGGGACCTTTGGCCGGGCTCCTATGAGGTCACAAACGCCCGACCGGCCGCGCGCAGGGCGGCACCACCCGAGTCGGCCGACATTTCATCAACAAGACAGCCTGCACGTCGGTCAGTCGGCGGGTCAGACCCTCTCGGGCGGCACCACAGACATCCTCACAGTCAGTCGTGGATGTCAGGTTGCCCCTCGATGCGAACTACGGGCACGGTGGTCGCTGAGGTCTCTTGGGTTGGTAGAGCGAGCGCTTAGGGACGCGGCCGGCCATCACGGACCGGTGGGGTTGCTGTACTTCGCTGCTGTACTCGAACCGACAGCGAAAAGGGCCACAACAGTGACTGCATCGACGTAGACGCTCACCACCTCTGCGGCTGGTGACCACGCCATCATCAGCACGACGATGATCACGACCACCCACGGGTGCGGAAGACGGTTTGACAGATACCTCGGGGTTGGGTCCAGACTCAACGTAGAACCTCCGGGTTCGCGGCCCATCACGCAGCCCTTGCTTCCAGGTCGGAGCGGTGTGATGGGCTCTTGGCTGTTATGAGCATGGTGCCTTGAGAGTGAACCCATGACGGCGACTTCAGGCGTCAAGATGGCCGTTCTTGAAGGCCCCACATCGAGAGATCTTCTATTGCCTACGCAATACACTAACCGGCCAGGCCATCTTGCCTGATCAGACCACAGAAAGCGTACGCGCTGCCTCACAATGTGAGTGTTTCCGCAGGTCGGAACCTACGAGCATTGCCTAGCAGGAACTAGCAGGAACTAGCAGGGACGTACACAAGCCTGCGTGGAAATGTGGCTGAAAATCGCCTCCTTTAGCGGAACGTAGATGGGCGCGGTCCGACGGAGTAGCAGTTGCCTTAGCGTTCACAGGCCGCCAGGATCGCGTCCCATGCCTCGATTCCTCCCTGACCTCGCCCCTTGGCGGTCTTCCCGCGACTTCCGGCTGATGTGGAGCTCGGGGCTGATCACGAACTTCGGCAGCGCCCTGACCCTGGTGGCGGTGCCCGTCCAGCTGAAGGAGCTGACCGGCTCACCCCTGGCAGTCGGCGCAGTTGGCGCAGTCGAGCTGATACCGCTCATCCTCTTTGGGCTCTACGGTGGTGCGCTGGCAGACGCCCTCGACCGCCGCAAGTTGATCGTGTACACGGAGGCGACACTCGGTCTGCTGGTGGTCGCCCTCCTGGTCAACGCGCTGCTTTCCCACCCCATGGTCTGGCCGCTGTACGTTCTCGCGGCGCTGAGCAGCGCCCTCGGCGGCCTGCAGCGCCCGGCGCTGGACGCGATGATCCCCCGCGTCGTCCCGCACGACCAGCTCATCGCAGCCAGCGCCCTCAACGCCCTGCGTTGGCAGATCGGTTCGATCGCGGGCCCGTCTCTTGCGGGCCTCCTCATCACCCTCGCCGGTCTTCAGTGGGCGTACGTCATCGACGTAGCCACCTTCGCCGTCTCGGTCGCCCTCAGCCTGCGCCTGCGGCCGTCCCCCGCCCCGCGCGGCGCCGGGAAGCCGTCGCTGCGCTCGATCGCGGACGGCGCACGCTACGCGTGGAGGCGCAAGGAGCTGCTCGGCACCTACGCCGTGGACGTGGCCCAGACCGGCCTCGGGTTCCCCATCGCGGTCTTCCCCTTCCTCGCCGACGACCTCGACGCGCCCTGGTCCCTGGGACTGATGTACGCGGCGCTGCCAGCCGGTGCGCTCGTGGTGAGCCTCACCAGCGGCTGGTCGTCCCGCATCCATCACCACGGCCGCATGCAGATCCTCTCGGCCACCACGTTCGGCCTCACGATGACGATGGCGGGCCTGGCGGACAACGTCTGGCTGGTGCTGCTCCTTCTCACCGTTGCGGGCGGCTGCGACGCGATCAGCGGAATCTTCCGCCAAACGATCTGGAATCAGACGATCCCCGACGAGCTGCGCGGCCGCCTCGCTGGCTTCGAGATGCTCTCCATCGCGGGCCTCCAGCTGGGCCAGGTCCGCGCCGGGGGCATGGCCGCCGTCGTCGGCGTCCGCACCTCGATCTGGTCGGGCGGCCTGATGTGCGTGGCCGCCGCCGGCCTGCTCGCCATCTCGCTGCCGAAGCTGATGTCCTACGACGCCCGTACCGATGAACATGCTGCGCGTCAACGCGTGATCGCAGCAGAGAGGTATGACTCAACTGCTGCGGAGACCGGCGTGCCCAGTGAGGATCGGCAGTCCAAACGCTAGTCGAAGAAGTGAAGGGCCGGATCTCTGACCTGCGGCCGTGCAATCGATCAACGCTGGACCTGCGATTTAGCTGTCGGTGGTTGTCAGCGTTGGTCGTCGTTGAGCTCCCTCGCACAGCCCACAGACGGCCCGGGACTGCGCCGGAGCTGACTGCGTCTACCAGCCCGGATCAAGGTGACCCGGTAGCAGGTCACCAATCGCGGGTTGCGATCAGCGTCTCTACGTCAGCGTCATGAAAGCCATAGGCCGATGCTACGAACCAGAAGTCTTCGGCGATCACTTCCCGGGCAACCGTCTCGATCTCGCTGCCTGCTGCCTCGAACTCTGCTTCCAGGAGGTTGAACTCCTCCGTCGCGGCCTGGGTGAGGGCGTACAGCGACGCCACATCCGTCGGTCGTTCGGCCTCGATCCGCTCACACAGACGGATCATGATCGCCTTTCCCTTGTCGACCACGTGATCCGGGAAGTACCCGTCCGAGTACAGGCCCCGCAGAAACGCGTGCCCTGCCACCTGCTCGTTTGTGATGGCCATGTTGCGTGCCCCCGTTCCCTAGATTGAACCGATGCGCAGATCATGCAGCACGCCACTGACAAGGTCGGCGGAGCGGCTTTGGGCGGGAGCTGCCATGGGGCGAGTGATCATGGCCCCGTAAGCTTCCGGCGCGTCGGGCAGTCTGTGGACCTGCCCGTTAAAGCACGACGTTGGGGCCATGATCTTCGAGGCTCGCCCCATGGTGGCTGCCTAACTGGCCGTTCTCTATCCGGTCGTGCGCTCGGTCTGGTTCGAACGGGGTCCTGGATCGGGTGACTTGTGGGCTGATGGGGCATAGAGGAAGG
>NZ_JBSFNN010000159.1:0-3400 GCF_053587115.1 Streptomyces sp. NPDC003697 | reverse complement strand
ACCGCCGTTCATCGAGGACAGCACGTGCACGGCGTCGTTGCCGGACATCAGGAAGACGCCCAGCCACAGCCGGCGAGGCCCTGCCGCGGGCGTCACGGCCCGCGGGCCGTGGGTCCCGGTCGACAGCGGTACCGGCCGGGACGGGTGTCGGCGCCCCGTGGCAGGATCGGAGACGTTTCTCACAGGTGCCAGCGAAGGGGAGCGCCGCGATGGCCACGAAGCCGCCCGAGAGTGATCCGGTCCAGGACGCGCCGCTGGTCACCGGGCCGAAGCACGCCGCGGCGGGGCTGCCAGCCGTCGGCCACACCCTGCGGATCGCGCAGCGGCAGATGGGCGTGCGACGCACGGCGCTGACCCTGCTGAGCGTGAACCAGAAGAACGGCTTCGACTGCCCGGGCTGCGCCTGGCCCGAGGGGGACGACCGGCACACGGCGGAGTTCTGCGAGAACGGCGCGAAGGCGGTCGCCGAGGAGGCCACGCTGCGCCGGGTCACGCCCGAGTTCTTCGCGGCCCACTCCGTGACCGGCCTCGCCGGCCGCAGCGGCTACTGGCTGGGCCAGCAGGGGCGTCTGACGCACCCGGTGTACCTCCCCGAGGGCGCGGACCACTACGAGCCGGTGACCTGGGAGCGCGCCTTCGACATCGTGGCGGAGGAGATCGCCGCCCTCGGCTCCCCCGACGAGGCCGTCTTCTACACCTCCGGCCGCACCAGCAACGAGGCGGCGTTCCTCTACCAGCTGTTCGCGCGCGAGCTGGGCACCAACAACCTGCCCGACTGCTCGAACATGTGCCACGAGTCCTCGGGCTCGGCGCTGTCCGAGACGATCGGCGTCGGCAAGGGCAGCGTCCTGCTGGAGGACCTGCACCGAGCCGATCTGATCGTCGTCGCCGGCCAGAACCCCGGCACCAACCACCCGCGCATGCTCACCGCCCTGGAGAAGGCCAAGGCGGGCGGCGCGAGGATCATCAGCGTGAACCCGCTGCCCGAGGCCGGACTGGAGCGGTTCAGGAACCCGCAGACACCCAGGGGCCTGACCACGGGCACCGTGCTCACGGACCTGTTCCTGCAGATCCGCATCGGCGGCGACCAGGCCCTCTTCCGCCTCCTCAACAAGCTGGTCATCGAGACGCCCGGCGCGGTCGACGAGGACTTCGTCCGTGAACACACGCACGGCTACCAGGAGTTCGCCGAGGCCGCCCGCGCCGCCGACTGGGACGCCACGCTCAGCGCGACGGGCCTGACGCGCGAGGAGATCGAGCGCACCCTGGAGATGGTCCTCGCCTCACGGCGGACCGTCGTGTGCTGGGCGATGGGCCTCACCCAGCACAAGCACTCCGTGCCCACCATCCGAGAGGTGGTGAACTTCCTGCTGCTGCGCGGCAACATCGGCCGCCCCGGTGCCGGCGTGTGCCCGGTGCGCGGCCACTCCAACGTGCAGGGCGACCGCACGATGGGCATCGTCGAACGGCCCGCGCCGGCCTTCCTCGACGCCCTGGAGAAGGAGTTCGGCTTCACGCCGCCGCGCGCGCACGGCCACGACGTGGTCCGCGCCATCCGCGCGCTGCGCGACGGCGAGGCGAAGGTGTTCTTCGCCATGGGCGGCAACTTCGTCTCCGCCTCCCCCGACACGCAGGTCACCGAGGCGGCCATGCGGCGGGCGCGGCTGACCGTGCACGTGTCCACCAAGCTCAACCGCTCCCACGTCGTCACGGGCGCGCGGGCCCTGATCCTGCCGACGCTCGGCCGGACCGAGCGCGACGTGCGGGCCGGCGGCGAGCAGTTCGTCACCGTCGAGGACTCCATGGGCATGGTGCACGCCTCACGGGGTCGTCTGGAGCCCGCGAGCGCGCACCTGCTGTCGGAGCCGGCCATCGTCTGCCGGCTGGCGCGGCGGGTGCTCGGCGAGCGCAGCACGGTGCCATGGGAGGAGTTCGCGGAGGACTACGCCGCGATCCGTGACCGGATCGCCCGCGTGATCCCGGGGTTCGAGGACTTCAACGCGCGTGTGGCCCGCCCCGGCGGCTTCGCGCTGCCGCACCCCCCGCGCGACGAGCGACGCTTCCCGACGGCCACCGGCAGAGCCAACTTCACCGCCGCGCCGGTGGAGTACCCGCGGCTGCCCGAGGGGCGGCTGCTGCTGCAGACGCTGCGCTCGCACGACCAGTACAACACCACGGTCTACGGCCTCGACGACCGCTACCGGGGCATCAGGAACGGCCGCCGGGTGGTGCTCGTCAACCCGGAGGACGCGCGGGCGCTGGGTGTGGCCGACGGGGCCCGCGTGGACCTCGTCGGCGAGTGGCGGGACGGGGTCGAGCGGCGGGCGCCGGGCTTCAGGGTCGTGCACTATCCGACGGCCCGCGGCTGCGCGGCCGCGTACTACCCGGAGACCAACGTCCTGGTGCCGCTGGACGCCACCGCGGAGATCAGCAACACCCCGGCCAGCAAGTCCGTCGTGGTCCGTCTGGAACAATCGGCGACCGACTGAGCGTTTGCTCAGCCGAGCAGGCCGTATCACGACGGACGAATGGAGCCGGGCCCATGGGCGAGCAGCAGGACGTGAAGTTCCCGCAGGAGGTCATCGACGAGTACGCCGCGCTCGGTGTGGACCTGCCGGCTCTGTTCTCCGCGGGGCACCTCGGGACGCGGATGGGCGTGCAGATCCTGGAGGCGTCGGCCGAGCGGGTCGTCGGGACGATGCCGGTGGAGGGCAACACCCAGCCGTACGGGCTGCTGCACGGCGGCGCGTCCGCGGTGCTCGCCGAGACGCTGGGCTCCGTAGGGTCGATGCTGCACGGCGGCACGTCCAGGATGGCCGTCGGTGTCGACCTCAACTGCACCCACCATCGCGGAGTGCGCTCCGGCCTGGTCACCGGTGTGGCCACGCCCGTGCACCGGGGGCGGTCCACGGCCACCTACGAGGTCGTGATCAGTGACGAGGAGGGGCGGCGGGTGTGCACCGCGCGGCTGACCTGCCTGCTGCGTGACGTGCGCCCGCAGGACGCCGAGCACGCGAACACGGCCGGCTGAGGCAGCCCGGTCACCCGCATCGGCCCCGCACGGAGACGCGCGGGGCCGATGCGCATCCGGGCCCGGCGGGCTCCCGGCAGGGGCAACCGCCGGCCGCACGCAGCGCGCGTCCGCAGCACCGGCCCGCCCGCACGGCACCCGCACGGCCGACGCACCGGCCCGCCGCACGCCACCGCACCCCGCACGGCCGGAAAGCACGCCCGCCACACCGCACCACACCCCCGCACGGCGTGCCCGCACCCCGCGGCACCCTTGTCCGCGGCAGCGCCGCAGCCTAGTGCCGCGGCAGGCAACGTTCGCCCCGTCGCGACGCCCGGCACGCCCTCTCGCCGCACCGGCCGGAAGCCCGAGTACATCCAGTACGAGGGC
>NZ_JBSFNN010000158.1:0-3551 GCF_053587115.1 Streptomyces sp. NPDC003697 | reverse complement strand
TTCCCCCGGTCCCCCGTTCCCCCGTTCCCCCGTTCCCCCGTTCCCCCGTTCCCCCGTTCCCCCGTTCCCCCGTTCCCCCGTTCCCCCGTTCCCCTCGCCTTTGAGAGTCGGTGATCCGGGCCCTGATACACCCCGGCCCGAAAAAAAGTCCCCCGGACCGGAACCCGGGGGACTTCCGTGGTGTCAGCCGGTGAAGCCGGCGGTGATGGAGGTGAACTGCCAGTTGCTCTGGCTGATGCCGGAGCAGTTGCTGGTGACCCCGCCGCCCGGGCACGGCCGGTCGCGGTTGACCGACCAGAAGGCGAGCCGGGCGATGTGCCGGCTGTTGGCCCAGTCGCGGATCTGGGTCCAGATCGCCGGCGTGGTGTTCTCCTGCTGGTCGGACAGGCCGTTCATGCCGGAGATGCCGATGTGGGCGTACGCGGTCGCGTCGTCCCAGCCGAACGTGGACTTCAGCTTGGCCTTCAGTCCCTCGGCCGCGTTCACGGTGCTGCCGTACATGTCCGCGCCGCCGCCGAAGTCGAAGGGCATGACGGTGAAGACGTCGATGTCCGCGTTCAGCGACTTGGCCTGCTCGATGAGCCGGTTGCCGTAGTAGGTCGGCCCGGTCGTCGTGGTGCCGAAGGTGATGATCGTCTTCAGCCCCGGGTTGTTCGCCTTGACCGTCTTCAGCGCGGTGAGGATCTTCGCCTGCACGGCCTCGTTCTCGAACTCGTCCGTGTTCTCGATGTCCATGTCGATCGCCTTCAGGCCGTAGGCGTCGATCACCTTCTGCAGTGCGGCGGCGAGCGCGCTCGCGGAGGAGCAGTTGGCGCCGAGCTTGCTGCCCTGCCAGCCGCCGAAGGACGGGACGACGTCACCGCCGGCGGAGCGGATCTGGTTGATGACGCTCTGGTCCGTGCCGCCGGTCAGCGGCCGGCTGCCGTCCCAGGCGGGGTTGCAGCCGCCGGAGTCCAGCATGAACGCCATCGTGTACCACTTGGTCCCGGTCGCGCTCATCACCGAGGTGGCGCTGGGCGGGTCGCCCCAGCCGAGGTACAGGTACGGGGCCGCCTGCTTGAAGCCGGTGCCGCCGCCGGTGCCGGCGTCCGTGGTGACGGTGACGGCGTTGGACGCCGCGGAGACGTTGCCGGCCGCGTCCCGTGCCCGCACGGTGAACGTGTATGCCGTGCTCGGCGAAAGGCCGCCGGCCGTGGCCGTCGTCCCGGAGACGCTCAGCACCCGGTTGCCGCCGCTGTAGACGTCGTAGGCGGAGACGCCCACGTCGTCCGTCGACGCGTTCCACTTCAGCGACACGCTCGACGAGGTCCGGCCGGTGGACGCCAGTCCCGTGGGAGCGGTCGGCGCCTGAGTGTCCGAACCGCCGCCTCCGGGGCCGTCGAGGCCGATGTCGTCGGCGTAGTAGGTGCCCTGCGCGTACCACCCGTGCACGTAGACGGTGGCGCTGTTCTGGGAGGCGCCGGTGGTGAAGGAGACCGACAGCTGGCTGTACGCGGACGGCGACGACGTCCACGTCGAGGGGCCGCCGTCCACGCCGAGGTAGACGTAGGAGCCGCGGACCCAGCCGCTGAGCCGGTACGTCGTGTTCGGCTGGACCGCGACCGTCTGCCGGCACTGGGCGATGTCGCTGGCGCTCACCGCGCCCGCCAGGGCCTTGGAGCCGCTGTGGACGGGGGAGGAGACGACCGAGCCGAGGTTGCCCGTGCAGGACCACGGGGACAGACCGCCCGACTCGAAGCCGGGGTTGGTGAGGACGTTGGCGGCGTGGGCGGTGCCGGGAAGGGCGACGGCCCCGGCGAGGGCCAGGCCGGCGGAGGCGAGCAGGGCGAGGAGCCTGCGTCTGTGGCGTCCGGGTGTGTTGCGCACGCGATCTCCCTTGGGGAATGGGGGTGTTCGGGAGGGCACAGAGGTGTGGGGAGTGTGCGAGAGAGTGCGCAACCAAGTTGGTATGGACCAATCCCGGGTGTCAAGGGGCGGGTACGGATTGGTCCATACCGGTGGTGTGGGCCGGACAGCTCCTGGGGCCCGTCTTCAAACAGATCTTGCCCATAGCGGGAACCCGTTGATGACCCGCCGGTCCTCCGCGAGAGGCCGACCCGTTGCCGCCCGGGGTATCAACGGAGCAAGTAACTCCCACTCCTGATCAGTGAGTTCGTGATGGCGCGCCACGGCACCGTGATCCACCAACCCGATGATCCTTGAAGACGGAGCCTAGCCTCGCGCTTTCATGAAGCGGGCTGTCCGGCAGGCGGTCAGGAAAGCAGAAAGTGCCCCTGACCCCCGACGACAGCATCACCCGCCCCGGACAGTGGAACCCGGCGCCCACCCGACGCGACAGCCCGGCCGCCGGCCTGCCCCCATCAGCTCCGGAAAGCGAAAGGGTCTACCGACTCCGTCGGCGGACCCTCACGAAAGATCGAGGTTAACGGGGCGAAGCCCTACGGGTCGTCATCAGGTCGTTTGGCGATGCTCAGGGCCTCATGTGACTATCTGTCACAGACCTGCGCCATGGCATCGCATGGTTCGCTACGCTGCTCCAGCGTTGCTGGAGCGCGGGGCGAGCACTCTGTGCTTGCCGGGAGTTTCGCTGCGAGGAGACGGGCATGGAGCACCAGGTGACCCCGGGAGAGACGCCCCCAGGGTCAGGCGATCGACATCGGTTCAAGTGGTCCGGCTTCCTGCGGGCGGGGGAGTACGAGTTCGAGGGAACGTCGAGTTCAGGGAAGCGGGCTGGCCGAACAGTTGTTTGGATTGCTCTAGCTGTTGTTCTCGTTGCTGCGGTTGTCACTGTGCCACTGGTCTTTCACTTCGGCGGTTCGCAGGGCGGGAACACCGGCGCAAGCTCACAGGGGGGAAATCCGGGCGCAATCTCCACGCCTGCGCTGACGGGAGCGGCGGGTGGCGGTAGTGGGTCCCAGGGTGCACAGGCGAACCCGCCGCAGAACCAGGACTCATCCTCTCCGAGTCCGTCCGCCAGCCCTATCTACTCTGTCGAGCGGGAGAGCAACCTCAGGCTGAACCAGCCTGACACCCCGCTGTACGTGGACTTCGATGCGCACGGCTGGGCGCGAGCAATCAGTGGCGAAGCCTTCGAGGCGCTGCCCGAAGAGGAACAGGCCAAGCTCGACCTGTCATACATCGATGCGAGCAATGGCGATCTTCGCGCTATGAATGAGCGGCAATTCGGAGTTTTGAAGCCGAATGTAGGTGCCACGATGGAATCGTGTATGGATGCGACGGGTTCCGCCCCTTGGACGAGCGCTCGCATGGATGCCCTCGGTAATGCTAAGGAGACGGGGCTGGTTGCAGGAGCTACCCTTTGCGCGGTAACTGAGGAAGGGCGCGTCGTAGCAGCTAAGGTTGTCAAGGTTTATGCGCCGGGTTACAGCGCTCCGTACATCGATTTCTCGGTCAAGGTTTGGAAGCCGAGCGCGGCGTGAAGGATGAGGGCCACTAAGACCGTGTCCTATGTGGTGAGGCGGAGCAGTCGCTTGTAGCAACACAGGGCGGCGGCGAGGCCGAGAAAGGCCAGGTAGTTACGGGGATCGCGT
>NZ_JBSFNN010000157.1:0-3692 GCF_053587115.1 Streptomyces sp. NPDC003697 | reverse complement strand
GACCCCGCTCCTAGCTGGAGCCAGGCGGGCACGGGCGCCGGTCTGTCGTCCCGAAATTGCCAGCATCCGGGGCGCGCAGAGCGTATCCATCCGTCCACCTCGCCCGAAAGCGAGTTCTCTGCCGTGATCCTCAACATCTCCGCCGTGCTGCTGTTCGGCGCCGCCTCCGCCTTCGCCCTCAAGACCAAGGCGGCCGGAGGTGGGGCCGCCCTCGCGCTGTTCCTGTTCGGCTTCTTCACCGCCGGTACCGGCGCCTACGGGCCCATCCACGACCTGGTGCAGGCGTTCGCCACCGCCCTCAGCGACCTCGGCAACTGAGAAAGGAGACCACGACCATGAACGAACCCATCGTCGCGCGGCACTGGCTCGCCATCGTCGCGCCCAAGGCCGCGCCCGCGCTCGCCACCACGACCGTGCTCGCGCTCGCCCGGATCTGGAACGTTAACGGCGCCGAACACTCCGTCGGTAACGCCGTGCTGATGACCGCCCTGTCCCTGGGGGCCGCGGTGGCCGGCGCGTCCGCGAGCGTCGGACGGGCGGGTGACTCCGTCATCGCCGGGACGGCCTTCGCCGCATCGGGCGCGCTCGCCTTCGCGGGCGTGGCCGGATACGCCGACGGGATGTCCCTGCCGCTGCTGCTGTGGTCCGTGGCCACCGCGGGCGCCTACGGGCTCGCCGCCCGGTACTGGCGCCGCGACCGCCGCGACACGCTCACGTACGAGCGGCACGTGAGCGAGCGGCGCGAGGAGCGCGCCCACATCGAGCGCGTCGAGACGCTGCGCGCCACGACCCAGGTCGAGGTGGCGCGCGCCGGCGCCGCCTACGCCGAACAGCTCGCCGCGGCGCTCACGGCCCGTGCCGCGCTGCCCGGCTTCGACCCGAAGAGCATCGAGACCGCGGGGCTGCCCGCGCTGCCTGGTGCCGAGATCAGCAAGGAGCGTGGCTGGTGACCGGCAATCAGACCCGCCGCACGGACGCCCTGCTCTCCGAGGCGCACCGCAACCCGCACGGCCCGATCACGACCGGCAGCGTGATGCGCCTCTACGCCCGGCTCGGCATCGCGCCGAAGAGGGCCACGGCCCGGCGCGACCTGAAGACGCTTGTCCGGGAGGGCCTGCTCACCGAGTACGGCCCGAGCCACCAGCGCCACTACGCGCTCCGCATTACCCACCAGTAGCTACGCCCGAGGCGGGCGCCGTCTCACCACAAGCCTGCGCCCGCCCCGGTTCTCCAGTCCCTCCATAGAGAACAGGAGACCTCCAGCATGACCGAACGTCGTGCGTTCGGCGAGGGCCGTCCGGCCCATGCCACCGAAAGGAGGTGCGGTCGCCCGCGCCCGCGCCTTTTGGACCTCTTCTCGTGCGCCGGCCGCGCAGCCCTTGCGCAGCTCGCTCCTGTGCTGGGGGTGGCGGCGTGAGGTTCTACCTGACCACCCACAAGCGGCACTGGCTCCGCCTCACCGATGTGCCGCTGTTCCTGAAGTGCGAGCACTTCGACCGTGCCGTCAAGTGGGACGAAGCCCAGGGCCCCTACGCCATCGACTCCGGCGGCTTCATGGAGCTGAAGAACAAGGGCGCATGGACCCGTTCACCCCGGCAGTACGCCGATGACCTGCGCCGCATCTGGGAACACGTCGGCCCCTACGACTGGGCCGCCCCGCAGGACTGGATGTGCGAGAGGGCCATCATCGCGGGCGGTTGGTTCGGCGGGCAGTACTTCGTCGGTACTCACCTCAGCGTCGCCGAGCACCAGCGGCGCACCGTGGCCAACTTCCTGGAACTGCGCTCCCTCGCCCCGGACCTCCGCATCGCCCCCGTCCTTCAGGGCGACACCATCCCCGCCTACGAACGGTGCGTGGAGCTGTACGACCGTGCCGGGGTGGACCTGCAGGCGGAACCGGTCGTCGGGCTGGGCTCGGTGTGCCGGTTGCAGTCCACCCGCCAGGGGGCCGCGATCGTGACTGCGATGGCCGCGCACGGCTTCAGGCTTCACGGCTTCGGCTTCAAGATTCTCGGTCTGGAACGCGTCGGTCACCTGCTGGCCTCCGCGGACTCCGCCGCCTGGAGCTCCCACGCCCGCCGCCGGCCCCCGCTGCCTGGCCACACCCACAAGAACTGTGCCAACTGCATCGACTACGCCCTGCTCTGGCGCAAGCGCGTCATCCGCGTCATCCCCACCCAAGAGCAGATGCTGCTGACCGACCGGGGTGCAGCATGAACCGTCACCTCCTCTATGCCGCACTCGACGCAGCGGAGCGCGGCTGGGCCGTCCTCCCGCTTCGCCTCGGCGACAAGCGCCCCGCCCTGCATGGCGAGGACGTCTGCCCCGGCATCGGGGATTGCGCCGGCGGTCACCGCAAGTGGGAGGAGCGCGCCACCATCGACCCGGACCGCATACGTCGGGCGTGGGGCGAGCTGCCGTTCAACGTCGGCATTGCGACCGGCCCGTCCGGGCTGGTCGTGGTCGACCTCGACATGCCCAAGCGGAAAGGCAGCACGGACACGCCTAGCGGCGTGACGACCTTTACGGCGCTCTGCGAGCGCGCCGGACAGGCCGTGCCGACGACCCGTACGGTGCGGACCGCGAGCGGTGGGTTCCACCTGTACTTCACCGCTCCGGCTGGCCTGCGGCTCGGCAACACGGCCGGAAGGCTCGGCAAGCGCATCGACACCCGGGCGTGGGGTGGTTACGTGGTCGCCCCCGGCAGCATCACCCGTGCGGGCACTTACGCGCTCCTCAACGACATGCCGCCCGCCCCTCTACCCGAATGGCTTAGCGCCCATCTGACGGGTCGTCACGCCGCGCGGGCACTAACGGCTGCACCGTCGGCCGTTCGAGCGTCCAAGTACGCCGCAGCGGGCTTGAACGCCGAAACGGCGTCCGTACGGCAGGCTCCGGAAGGCGAGCGCAACGCCACCTTGCTCCGGGCGGCGCGAGCCCTGGGGCGGTTCGTCGCGTGGGGCGACCTTCCGAGGGAGCAGGTCGAGGAGGCTCTTCAGTTGGCGGGGGAGCAGGCCGGTCTGTCCCCGCGGTCATGCATGGCGACCATCCGCAGCGGGCTGAACTGGTCGATTGCTCGCAACCAGCAGCGGAGGGCGGCGTGAGTACCCGCTCCCACCCCTCACTGAGGTTGGTCCACTCCGCAGAACGGCCGGCGGACGACGGCACGACCTACCCCCCTCGCCCCCCACTGAAGAGCCTCCCCGGAGCCCCGTCCGGTCCGGGCGCCGCCGGACACGCTGCGACCACTCCGGGCGTGGGCGTGCCGAAAGGCGCCGCCCGTCAGGGCGTCCCTTTTGCTCTTCTCTCTGACCCGAACACGGCCACCGTGACCGGCATCACGCCGGGCCTCCAGATCAGCACGACCGGCGTGCCGGTGGCCGACTGGCTGTGCTCCTGCGGGCACCACGAACGGGCCCGTGGCTGCGCCGCGGTCACCAAACTCACCGGACGCGTACGCGTCGGCATCTGCCCGCACCGCACCGCCCCTGCACAGGAAGGGAGGACCCTCGCATGACTTCCACCACGAACGGCGCGGTCCTGCTCGATGAGGTGGAAGCCTTCCACCGCCGTTTCAACATCTTCCCCCTCGACGCCGCGTACGTCGCCGTGACGCTGTGGGACGCGCACGCGCACCTGCTCGACTGCTTCGACTCCACCCCGCGGCTCGCAATTCTGTCGCCGGAGCCGGG
>NZ_JBSFNN010000156.1:0-4281 GCF_053587115.1 Streptomyces sp. NPDC003697 | reverse complement strand
CCAGTTCCCGCATCGGGGTCCACGGGCCGGGGCGGCCCCGCGGGTCCCGCAGCACCACGTTCGCCGCCACGGCGTCGTGCCCCTCGCGGAACACGTTGGCGGTGACCTGGAACGTCTCGCCCACGACCGCCTTGGCGGGGCGCCGGCCGTGCTGGACGACCGGGCGGACGTCAAGGACGGGGATCCGCCCCACGGCGGTGGCGTCGCCCGTGGTGTGGGGATCCGGGGCGGCGTCCGGGGTGGTGCCGGGCCGCCGCCCGGGTGGCGCGGCCGCGCCGGGTGTGCTGGTCGTCGGGGGTGCTGCCGAGTGGTGCGTGGCGGGCATGACCGCTCCTGTCCGCGTCAACGAGGGTGTGGGCGGATGTCTGTGGGGAGAAGGGTCCTGCGTGGTCCGATGAGGTGTACCGGTGGAGCCTTCCCACTCTGTTCGGGTGAGCAATCCGGCACTTTGTTACCTACTCACGCGTACGTCCGCACACAAGACCTGCCACTTCCCCGCGCGGGAGCCACAGCCCGGACTTCCGCCGCTACGAGCGCGGTACCCGCAAAACTGTGTTCGACGCCCCCGGCACGCAGATCCGGGCGGCGCGGTGGGAAAACCGGCCGACGGGGCCGCCGCCGGAGCCCGCGGGCGGACTTCCCGGCGAGGACGACACGAACGCCGGTACCGTCAAGGGAGACGACGAGACGCACATCGCCGTGCGTCACCCTCGAACGCGCTGAGGTGGAATGTGAAGGCGATCCGCCGGTTCACCGTCCGTCCTGTTCTCCCCGAGCCCCTGCGGCCGATCGGCGAGCTGGCGCGCAACCTGCGCTGGTCATGGCACGCAGAGACGCGCGACCTCTTCCAGTCCGTCGACCCCGAGCGCTGGGCCGCCTCCGGCGGCGACCCGGTACGGCTGCTCGGCGGCGTGCCCCCCGAGCGGCTCACCGAGCTGGCCGGGGACCGCCGCTTCCTGCGCCGCCTGCGGGCGGCCGCCGACGACCTGCACGACTACCTGAGCGGCGACCGCTGGTACCAGACCCGGTCCGCCGAGCTGCCCGCCGCGATCGCCTACTTCTCGCCCGAGTTCGGCATCACCGCCGCCCTGCCGCAGTACTCCGGCGGCCTCGGCATCCTGGCCGGCGACCACCTGAAGGCCGCCAGCGACCTCGGCGTACCGCTGATCGGGGTCGGGCTGCTGTACCGGCACGGCTACTTCCGCCAGACCCTGTCCCGGGACGGGTGGCAGCAGGAGCACTACCCCGTCCTCGACCCCCACGAACTGCCGCTGACCCAGTTGGAGGAGGCCGACGGCTCCGCGGCGCGCGTCTCGCTCGCCCTGCCCGGCGGCCGGGCGCTGCACGCCCGGCTCTGGCTCGCCCAGGTCGGCCGGATCCCGCTGCTGCTGCTGGACTCCGACGTCGAGGAGAACGACCTGGGCGAGCGCGGGGTGACCGACCGGCTCTACGGCGGCGGCAGCGAGCACCGCCTGCTGCAGGAGATGCTGCTCGGCATAGGAGGTGTCCGGGCGGTGCGCACGTACTGCCGGCTCACCGGACACCCCGAACCGGAGGTGTTCCACACCAACGAGGGGCACGCGGGCTTCCTGGGCCTGGAGCGCATCGCCGAGCTCTGCGGCCAGGGGCTGGACTTCGACGCCGGGCTGGAGACGGTCCGCGCCGGGACCGTGTTCACCACGCACACCCCCGTCCCGGCCGGTATCGACCGCTTCGACCGCGAGCTGGTCGCCCGCCACTTCGGTCCCGGCGCCGAGCTGCCGCGCCTCGACGTTCAGCGCATCCTGGAGCTCGGCATGGAGACCTATCCGGGCGGTGAGCCCGACCTGTTCAACATGGCCGTGATGGGTCTGCGCCTGGCGCAGCGCGCCAACGGCGTCTCCCTGCTGCACGGCCGGGTCAGCCGCGAGATGTTCTCCGGGCTGTGGCCGGGGTTCGACCCCGAGGAGGTGCCGATCACCTCGGTGACCAACGGGGTGCACGCCCCCACCTGGGTGGCCCCGGAGGTGTTCCGGCTCGGCGCCCGGCAGATCGGCGCCCAGCGCGCCGAGGACGCGCTGTCCGTCGGCGACTCGGCCCGCTGGGACTCCGTCGCCGACATCCCCGACCAGGACGTCTGGGACCTGCGCCGCGAACTGAGGGAGCAGCTGGTGACGGAGGTGCGGCGGCGGCTGTACGCCTCCTGGCGCCAGCGCGGCGCCGGGGAGGCCGAGCTGGGCTGGATCGGCGGGGTGCTGGATCCCGAGGTGCTGACGATCGGCTTCGCGCGCCGGGTGCCGTCGTACAAGCGGCTGACCCTGATGCTGCGGGACCCGGACCGGCTGACGGACCTGCTGCTGCACCCGGAGCGGCCGGTGCAGATCGTGGTCGCGGGCAAGGCGCACCCGGCCGACGACGGCGGCAAGCGGCTCATTCAGGAGCTGGTGCGGTTCGCCGACGACCCGCGGGTGCGCCACCGGATCGTCTTCCTGCCGGACTACGGCATGGCGATGGCGCAGAAGCTCTACCACGGCTGCGACGTCTGGCTGAACAATCCGCTGCGGCCGCTGGAGGCGTGCGGCACGTCCGGGATGAAGGCCGCGCTCAACGGCTGCCTGAACCTGTCGGTGCTGGACGGCTGGTGGGACGAGTGGTACCAGCCGGACTTCGGGTGGGCCGTCCCCACCGCGGACGGGGCGGGGGTCGATCCCGACCACCGCGACGACGTCGAGGCGGCGGCCCTGTACGACCTGCTCGAACGGCGGGTCGCCCCGCGCTTCTACGAGCGCGGCCGGGCCGGGCTGCCCGAACGCTGGATCGAGATGGTCCGCCGGACGCTCTCCCTGCTCGGCCCCAAGGTGCTGGCCGGCCGCATGGTCCGCGAGTACGTCGAGCGGCTGTACACCCCGGCGGCCCTGGCGCACCGCGCGATGGACGCGGACGCGGCGCGCGAGCTCGCGGCGTGGAAGGAGCGGGTGCGCGCGGCCTGGCCCGGCGTGCGGGTCGAGCACGTGGAGACGTCGGCGGCGACGGCCACCGCGGAACTGGGCACCAGCCTCGGCCTGCGGGTGCGCGTCGGCCTCGGCGACCTCGGACCGGACGACGTCGAGGTGCAGGCGGTGTCGGGGCGGGTGGACGAGGAGGACCGGATCGCGGACGCGACCCCGGTGCCGCTGAAGCCGGCGGGCGGGCCGGACGCCGACGGCCGCTGGGTCTACGAGGGCCCGCTCTCCCTGGACCGCACCGGCCCCTTCGGCTACACGGTCCGCGTCCTGCCCGCGCACCGCCTGCTCGCCTCGGCGGCCGAGCCGGGCCTCGTGGCGGTGCCGTCGGAGGAGACGGGCGAGGGGGCCGGGGTGCTGATGCGGTGACGGTTCAGTCCTCGGTGTCCTGCCCGCACAGCCGCCGCAGCACCAGGCCGCACCGGCGGGCGTAGGCATGCTGCAGGCCCCGGGTCGCCGGGCCGCCCGCGCGGGCGTACCACTTCGCCGGGCGGCTGAAGGCGCGCACCGTCAGCCAGACGGTGCCGTCGCCGGTGCGGTCCACGACGAACGCCTCCTCGCCGGTCTCCGGGTGTCCGGGCAGGGTGCCGTAGGCCCAGCCGGCGCGGCGGGGCTCCTCCGCCGTCCACACCACACGGCACGGGGCCTTGATCATGCCGGCGAGGGTGACGGTGACGTCGACGCCGGGCGCGGCCCGCTCGGCGGTCGCGTCGATGCCGACGCCGACGGCCCGGTGCATCTCCCAGGTGAGGAGGGCCTCGGCGGCCCGGTGGAAGACGTCGTGACCCTCGCCGACGCGCGTGCGCACGTGCATCGTGTGGAAGCCCGGGGGATAGGAGGCGGGATCCTCGCGGGTCGCGCCGACCTCCTCGTAGGTGAAGGACATGGGCCCCAAGCCTAAGGGCTGTCCCGCAATCTCCGGCGGGCGCACGACGACAGCCACGGCACCTCGCCGCGTTGTCGGACCGCCCTGATACGCGCGGTATGAGGACGACCCTCCGTCGGCGATGCACCGCATCCGACGCCGCGCGGTGATCCACCGCGGATGACGGGACAGCCCTCAGGTCCTGTCCTCCGGACAACGCCCGTTGCCGGGTGCGGTGCCCTTCGGCCGGCCCGGGCGGGGGGAGCGATCCGCACGAGAGGGATCGGGTCCTGTGGTGGCCGCGCTCCTGCCGTGCGGTGAGGGCGACGGCCCGGAGACGGGTCGGCACCCGGGAGGACGATCCTCCCGGGCCGGCCGGTTGCGGATGAGCTTGACCTGCCGCACGACGTGAATCACGCCCTCGATCAAATCGAC
>NZ_JBSFNN010000155.1:0-4559 GCF_053587115.1 Streptomyces sp. NPDC003697 | reverse complement strand
CGTCAGATGAGCCCGTTCCGCAGCGCATAGCCCACCGCATGGGCCCGGTTGCGCAGTTGGATACACCTCGCCGTACCGCGGGCCGGGGCGGGCTCACCCGAGCAGGCCGGTCAGTCCGAGCGTCCACAGGACTGTTCCGATGACGAGAAGTGCGTTCAGCGAACCGGATCGGGCGCGGTCGGAGAGGGACCGTACAAGCACCAGCAGTGCGGCAAGGCGCACACACAGCGCGGCCGTCAGCAGCGGGTCGCTCTCGACCGGCTGGTTCTGCTGTCCCGGAGTCACGCCGGTGCTGACGGCCAGCACGTACGAAGCGATCAGCAGGCCGAGGACGAGAACCGCGGCGAGCGCCGCGGCCGTGCCCCGCGAGATCCACACCTGCCGTGCCGCGACGAGCTGGACGACGGCGGCGAGCAGGAAGGGCAGTGCCCCGGCCAGGCCGTGCGCCACGCGCTGCTGGAAGGCGATCAGGTCGCCGGTTGCCGCTGCCCCGCAGAGCAGCGACGCGACGTGCGGGGTGCGAAGGCCGCCCAGGAGGCCCGAACGGCTCTCCGGCACCGCTCCTTCGGACGCCGGCGCATCAGGCGAGGATGTCATCGTCGCCTCCCAGCTCCGGGGCGGGCTCGGCCTTCGCCGGGTCGGCGTAGACCGGGTGGTGGTCGGTGCTGGGTGGTCCTACGCGGAACTGCGCCATCATGTCGTGGTCCTCGTGCACGAGGTTGTGGCAGTGGATCATGTAACGCCCGGTGTGCGGGCCGAACTTGATCGCCACGCGCACCGTCTCGTTCTCGCCGACGTACACGACGTCCTTGCCGCCGAGCTCCCATGCGTTGGGCGCCTGGCCGTTGCGGTCCAGCACCTTGAAGTCGACCAGGTGCACGTGGACCGGGTGCCACCAGCCGCCGGACTTGTTGACGAACTCCCAGACCTCGACGTCGCCGATTCCGGGGTCGGCCCAGACGTACTCGTAGTCGGAGGCGATGACGTCGGCCCACGTCTTGCCGTTGACGGTCCAGGTTCCGTCCTTGCGGATGAACTCGAAGGTCCGGGTCTTCTTCGCCATCGCCGCGGTGAGGTCCATCGCGGGCGCGTTCGGGTTCAGCAGGTCCGGAATCGCGTTGCCCGACAGGTCGGTGGCGTCGCCGGCGACGTCGAAGGCCATCACGTCGCCGGTGGTGTCGAAGTCCTCTACGTTGGGCACGCTCAGGTTCTTCAGGACCACCCGCTGGCCGATCTTGTACTTGGCGAAGTCGATGATGACCTCGTACCGTTCGGCCATGCCGTGCCGGTAGCTGGTCGCCGAACGGGGCCGCGGCATCAGCCCGGCGTCCGTCCCGATGAAGACGAACGGGTCGCCGGTGCTGAGCGCGAACCTGAAGCCGCGCGAGATCGAGCAGTTCAGGATCCGGAAGCGGTACTTGCGCCGCTCTACCTTCATCACGGGCCAGGGCCGGCCGTTGACCAGGATCACGTCACCGAAGAGTCCGGAGTGCCCTTCGTCGTCGTACAGCAGCTGCCCGTCGCGGTCGAACATGGCGTCGCGGATGAGTAGCGGCACGTCGTACCGGCCCTTCGGGATGGGCAGTGACTGCTCCAGCTCGTCGTGCAGCGTGTACATCGCGGCGAGGCCCATGTACGCGTTCTCGGCCGTGTGGTGGACGCCGTGGTCGTGGTACCAGAGGGTGCGCGCGTCCTGGAAGTTCGGGTACTGGTAGTCCTTGTACTGGCCGGGCCGTGTGATGTCGCTGGCGTAGCCGTCGTACTCCGGCAGCGATCCCGATCCGTGCAGGTGCACCGAGGTCCACGACTCGTATCCCAATCGGGGATGCACCGGTGGGAGTTCGTTGATCTGCCGTACGACGGCGGGCCGGCCCCGCGTGGCCCGGATCGTCGGGCCGCCGAACGTCCCGTCGTACGACCAGGTCTCGGTCTTCATACCGGGCAGGATCTCCGTCGCCGTGCTGCGCATGGTGACGGTGTAGTAATCGGTGGTGCTCGATCGCTTGGTCGGCACCGCCTCGGGCGGCACCGTGAACGGCACGGTGAACGGCTTCGGAAACTTGCTCACCGCGATCCGGTCCGAAGCGGTCCTGGCGCGCGCGACGCGTTCGAGCGGCAGCGCCAGGGCCGCCGACGCGAGAACTCCGAACTTCATCAGATCACGTCTGGACAGCGGGTTTTCGTGCATGTACGTGCTCACCCCCATGGTAGGCCGCCGAAGCGGCGCCCGGGTCCTGCTCTCCCCCTGGAGTCGCGGATGCCCGTGTTCTCTCTTGGTGCTGGTCGGTACTGCTCGGTGCTGGTCCGCCGGGCGTGCTCCTCGGCCGTGGAGGCCTGCGGTGTTCCTGAATGCACCACTGAGGAGAAGCGACCAGGCGGGTGGACATGGAGCGGGCAGCCGGTGGAGGGGGGTTCACCGGCTGCCCGGAGGGAACAGGGCAGCCGGTGAAGTGGGGGCTCGTGCGGCTGCCCTGTCCTGGCCGGCTCCCCGGTCCGACGGGTTCATCGAGGGAACGAACACCGCCTGCCGGGGCACCGGTCGTTAGGTCGGCGCTTTCGCGAAAATCCGTAGTCCGTTGCCGGGCAGGCGGGACCTTCGCGAGGGGCCCTAGCCGTTCGGCACGGTCACCGGTCCCAGGGTTCCGCCCTTGTCGGACGAGATGTAGACGGGGGACGGGTTCCTCGTCGCGGCACTGCCGGTTCTCAGGCGCAGGCTCCAGGTGCCGTTGACCGCGCCCGCCGCGGCCGGCTGCACGATCACATCGGTGGCGAAGGCGGGACCGGTCGGCGACCCGGAGCGGAACGTCAGCGACGCGCCGGGGACGGACCCGGTCCCGTCGAGCCTGAGGTCCCCGGACTTCCACTTGGCGAGGGTGATCGCGATCTTGTCGACCGCGGGCACCTTCGGGGTGACGTCGGCCGGCGTCGACGCAGCGCCCCGGCCCACCGCGTTCACGGCGACGACCGTCACGCTGTACACCGTGTCGTTCGTCAGCCCGGTGAGGAGCAGGCTGGACGCGCTGGGCCCGGCCGTGGCCGTGACCGGCGTGCCCGAGGCGGGCGTCGCGGTGATCTCGTAGCCGGTGAGGGGCGACGTGCCCGGGTCCTCGGGCGCCGTCCAGCGGACCGTCGCGCTCGCGTCGGAGCCCTGGACGGTGACCCCCTGCGGGACGCTCGGCGCCCTGGTCGACCCGAACGTGTACTTCTCCAACCGGGCCTGCGAGGCATTGCCGGCCGGGTCGAACGCCACGTACCGCAGGGTCTTCGGCCCGTCCCCCGCCTTCAGTTCGATCGGCCCGGTGTACAGCGTGGCCGCAGGCCCGGCGGTGCCCGCCTCCAGCGGGTCGGAGCCGTCGAGCGTGTAGTAGATCTCCGAGCCGGTCTCGTCGGCGCTGAGGGTGACCTGCGTGTCGCCCGTGTAGAAGCCGCCGGGGGGCTTCGCGGTCACCGTCGGCGGCATGGTGTCGCCCGACGGGGAGTTGCCCTCCAGCGCGGGCGGCCAGGACTCGCCGGTCTCGCTGAACGACCTGACCTCGACGCGCTTGCCCTCGACGGAGCCCGGCAGGACCGCCGAGGTCGCGTCCGGATCGTTGACGCGGACGCCGACCTCGCCCTGCACACTGTTCCTGCTGAGCTGGTCGACGGCTCGCACGGTGTATCCGAGGATCGGCGCGGCGCCGGGTACGGGCTGCGGCGGGGTCCAGCTCACAGACGTCGCATCGCCCTGGCCGTGCACCTCGACATGGGTCGGCGAGGCCGGCCCCTGCTGCGACGGGCCGGGCGGGCAGCCACCCATGCCGGGCCCACCCACCTCGCCGAACTCCGAGATCGTCACGCCCTGGGTGTTGCCGTCGGGGTCCTGGTCCTGCCAGCTCGTCGCCATGTACAGACCGCCGGCGGCGGTGGCGGCCGTATCCGTGTCGAGGAACTCGTAGGTCGCGGTGAACGTGCCGTCGGCCACCTGCAGTCCGGAGGAGTAGCCGCCCTTCGGCGCGTTCGCGAGCGGGCCGGGCACCGCCCGCACATCACGCCGTGCCACCACGGTGTCGCGCAGGGCCGGTTCGACGATCCGCTGTTCCAGGAACGTCGGGTCGACCTGGGACCCGAGCCGGCCCTGGATCACCAGGGTGGTCGGCGTGGTCAGGGTGCCTCCGGTGACACCGAGATCGAGGGTCGTGGCGTCGGCGGCGACGGTGCCGCCGAACTTGACCGACACCACGTCCCCGGCCCGGATGTCCGGGGTCACCTGGGGGCCGCCGCCCGCACCCCAGCACAGGCCCCCGGGGTGATTGATCTCGATGGCCGGGTTGCCCGCCGCGATCGAGGCCGCGGTGGCCATTGTGCCGGTGGCCGAGCCGACGACGCCGATGCCGGGGCGTCGCACCTCGACGGTCACCTGCTCTCCCGCGTGCTCGGAGAATCCGTCGATGGAGACGAAGTCCCGGTCCGGGAAGATCGTGATGTCGGACGGTTTCGAACCGCCGACATCCTGCTTGTAAGGCAGGCGCTCTACCCCTGAGCTACGCGCCCGAGACGAGTGGACAGCCTACATGCCCCCG
>NZ_JBSFNN010000154.1:0-5163 GCF_053587115.1 Streptomyces sp. NPDC003697 | reverse complement strand
GAAGTACAGGAACGTGCCGCCGTCCTGCGGTGAGAGCGCCCGCGGCTAACGGCGCAGCTGCGCCGTTACTACCGTCACCGCCGGGCAGGAGGTCCGCGTCAGGCCGTGTGCAGCGTCAGCCCGTAGCGGCTGAGGATCTCGTTCACCGGCTGGTACCACGTCTCGCCGCCGGAGCTGCAGTTACCCCAGCCGCCCGAGGTGACCCCCTGGGCCTGGTCGCCGCTGATGAAGGAGCCTCCGGAGTCGCCGGGTTCGGCGCAGACGCTGGTCTTCGTCATCTGGTGCACCGCGCCCTGGGCGTAGTTGACGGTCTCGTTCTTGGCGAGCACCGTCCCGCAGTGCCAGTGCGAGGTCGACCCGGAGCGGCAGATCGAGGCGCCGATCGGCGCCTCGGCCGAGCCGCGCACCAGCTGGTCGGAGACGGTGCCCCAGCCGAGTACGACGGGCACGGTCCACCATCCGCTGCCGACGTTGACCCAGGCGTAGTCGTTGTCGGGGAACGAGGAGCCCTGGAAGTTGCCGATGTAGGAGCCGTCCCAGCCGCTCACGCCCATGCCCGGCTGCCCGCAGTGCCCGGCGGTGACGAATCCGCCGTAGACGGAGAAGCCGATGGAGCAGCGGACGTTGCCCGTGTAGTACGGGTCGCCGCCGACGGTACCCGCGGCGAACGTGCGCGGCGCCTGCGGTGCTTCGGTCACGGTCACGGGGCCGACCCTGCGTGCGCGGGCGACGAACTCGCTGACATCGTTGTCGTCCTTGCTGGACGCGACCACGGTGATGGCGACCGAGCTGGACCGCGGGTCCACGTGCCAGCCGCTGACACCGCTGGGCGCCCGCATGGCATCGAGTTCGGCCTTCGCCGCGTTCAACTGCCGCTCGGTGTGGGCCACGCGCACGACCTCGGCTCCGGTGGCCTCGACGGCCGCGCGGCGCGATGCGTCGGCGAGGGCGACGACGAGCGCGCCGCGATCCGCGTCGAACCACGCGCCGCCGAACGACGCCCCGGCGGCCTTGCGTGCGGCGCCCTCCACCTCACGCGCCGCGGTCTCCGCCGCGAGGCGGGCGGTGGCCTGAGTCTTCGTCAGGTGCAGATCGCGTTGCAGGGCCGCTATCAGGGCCGCCGAGGCCGGGGCCTTGACGGCTGCCGTCGACTCGGCGGAGGGGGCCGGCGCCGCGGACGCCTGTCCGCTCAGGCCTGCAACGGCGGAGGCGAGCAGCAGTGCCGCGGACAGGCCGGCGCGCAGAACTGTGGTGCGTCTCATGGGGGTTGCCTTTCTTCGTTCCGGTCACGGTGGGGGGTGGAGCGGAAGGGCAGACGTGCTGAGAGCGCTCTCATGGGAGCCGCGGAGGAAACGGTAGCCGCGCCACTGCCGTCAGGTCCATGCCAATGCACAACCGATTCGCGTCATGCACGGCACCGGGACGACGGGAACTGGAACGACGGGAACTGGGCGGCACGCGACATCGACTGAGTGCGTTGTGGCAAACCGGATCTCGTTCGAAGCCTGCGGTGCGGGTGATCATTCGGACAGAGATGCCGGTGTGGTTGTGGGCATGAAGAAACGGGCCCCTTGGTAGTGACGTGGTTGTTGAAGCCGGTCACGAGCAAGGAGACCCGTTGTCTGACGAGTTGAGCATCTCTGCTGTGCCTGCATCCACTGCGGTCACCCCTGGGTGTGACCGCGACGTCCACAGGTTGGGTTCGATCGCTCCGGGTCGGCGGGTGCGGTGCTGTCCGAGGGACATGACGGATGCGGAGTGGGCCGAGGTCCGCTCCGGGATGCCGGTGCCGGCGTGGCTGCTCAAGCAGGGCGGGCGTCCGGGGGCGTACTGCCGTCGCGAGACGCAGTCACCACCGCGGCGAACACCTCCCGGTACAGGCCGCTGAGCGCCTCCTCGCCCATCCCCGACCGCCACACCGGCGGCCACTCGCCATGCCCCGCCCCCAAGCCGCCCGCTCCCACGGCGGCAGCCGTCTCACCACCAGACGGCACGGAAACCGGCGTATTCACCGGACTCTCCTCCGCCAGCACCGACACGAGCTCCTCACGCCCCACCCGGGCCCGCTCGACCCGCTCCCGCGCGGCATCCACCTCCGCCTGAGCCTGCTCCAAAACCTCCGTCCAGGACTCCAGATCCTGCCTCGCCCGCGCCTCACGCCGTTCCATCAACCCCAGCACCGACGGCATCGCACCCTCCTCGATCAACAGAACGAGTGAAGCTTTTGCCCCGGATACGACTGCGCGTTAGCATTCGATTCCACAAGTTCCGGAGGGTGCCGGAACTTGTGCCGAGCGTGTTTGCATGCATGTATCCGCCGGCCGGCGGATACATGCTCCTGGTTGCGATCCCTCTTCATCGGTCATAGGTTTGTATGGGCTCTCATGACCGCAAAAGAACCGACGGACCAATTGCCCCGAAATTCTCGTTCCTAATTTCGGAACAGGAACAGGAGCAGGACGTGACTGGGAGAAAGGTATCGAGCCGCGGCGTCGTCGCACTGCTGGCGACCCTCTGTATCGGGGGCAGCGCTACCCCGACATCCCTGGTGAGCTCGCAGGTCGATTCGAGGGAACCTCCCGGCGCACCCGCGCAGAACAAGCAACGCCTGCAGCCTGTCGCGGAATTCAACGGGGCTATGCCCACAGGAGTGAGCGTCTCACGCACCGGCCGGGTGTTCGTGAACTTCCCCCACTGGGGCGACAAGGTGCAGTACTCGGTCGCCGAAGTGCGCAATGGGAAAACCGTCCCCTACCCGAACCGCGAGATCAACACCGCCGACACACGCGACCCCGCGCATCACTTCCTGGGGGTGCAGAGCGTCGTCGTCGACGCCGCCGACCGGCTGTGGGTCGTGGACACCGGGCGCATCCAGTTCGGCAACGCACCAGTGGGCGGGCCCAAACTCGTCGCCATAGACCTGCGCACCAACAAGGTCATCCGGACCATCCTGCTGCCCCGTCAGGTCGCCGGCCCCCGTAGTTTCGTGAACGATGTGCGACTCGACCTCACCCGAGGCAAGGCGGGCACGGCCTACCTCACGGACGCCTCCTCGGACGGCCCCAACGGGCTGATCGTCGTGGATCTGGCGTCCGGGACATCCTGGCGCCGACTGAACAACGTGCCCTCGGTACGCCCGGTGCCCGACTTCGTTCCCGTCGTCGAGGGGAAGCCAATGCTCAACCGGCCGGCACACGGTCCCACCAGCCCCATCAACATCGGGTCGGACGGCATCGCCCTGAGCCCGGATGGCAAGACCCTCTACTACTGCCCCCTGTCCAGCCGCACCTTGTACTCCGTGCCGACAAGCGGTCTGACCGACCGCCGGGTAGCGGATTCCAAGATCGCGAAGACCGTTCGCAATCTCGGCACGAAAGGGATGTCCGACGGGCTGGAGACGGACAACGCGGGCCGCGTGTACGGAGGCGACATCGAGCACAACGCGCTCGTCTTCCGCGACACCGACGGGCGATTCCGCACCCTGGTCCACGACAACCGGCTGATCTGGCCGGACACCTTGTCGATCGGCTACGACCGGAACCTGTACGTGATGGCCAATCAGCTGAACCGGCAGCCCGCATACAACGCCGGCGTCGATCTTCGGCGCAAGCCCTACGTGCTCTACCGGATCCCGGTCGACGGCGGCCCCGCCCGTCGGTAGACCTCGGGGCGGCCCTTCCTCCGGCATCCGCGAGCGCGCCGAGTCCGTGATCAACGACGAACTGGCCGTCGCAGGCGCCTGAGCACACGCCTTCCTGACGCGAACCCCGCTGCCGCCCCCCAAGTCAGGTCGAAAGGCACCGGCTTTCCACCTGACTCCCGCCCTGCTCTAGTGTGGCGCGGGAGCAAACGCAGGGGGAGGAATCGGCGTGCAGCAGATCGGCGCCTACATGGTCGAGCGGGTGCTCGGCGAAGGCGGCATGGGCACCGTCTATCTGGCGAGATCGCGTGGCGGCCGGAGCGTGGCCGTGAAGGTCGCCAAACCGGAGCTCGCGCGGGACCCGGAGTTCCGCGAGCGTTTCCGCGCCGAGATCACCGCCGCCCGCGCGGTGGGCGGTTTCCACACGGCGCCGGTCGTGGACGCGGATCCGGACGCTCCCTCGCCCTGGCTCGCCACCGCGTACGTGCCCGGTCCCACCCTGGCCGGCCTCCTCACCGCCCAGGGGCCGATGGACGAGGGGGCGCTGCGCCGGCTGGGCCTGGCGCTGGCCGAGGCACTGCAGGCCATTCACGCCTGTGGGCTGGTCCATCGCGACCTGAAACCCGGCAACATCATCATGGCCGACGACGGCCCCAGGGTCGTGGACTTCGGCATCGCCCGGGCGCTCGAGGGGTCCCGGCTCACGGTGACGGGAGCGGCGCTCGGCACTCCGGGATTCCTCGCGCCGGAGCAGGCGGAGGGGCTTCCCGTCACCGCCGCGGCGGACATCTTCGCGCTGGGTGCCGTCCTCGTCGCGGCGGCCGGCGGCAGCGCCTTCGGGGAGGGCACGCCGATGATGCTGATGTACCGCTCGGTCCATCACGAGGCCGACATGGCGGCCGTGCCCGCGGGGCTGCGGCCGACGGTGGCCGCGTGCATGGCCAAGGAACCGGGGCAACGGCCCACCGCCGGGCAGCTGCTGGACCTGCTCGCGCCCGCACAGAGCAGTGTCCCGCCCGCCTACACGCCGACGATGTTCGCTCCCCCTTCCTCGCCCACGGCGCCGCCCGTCGCCCATATGCCGACGGTCTCCGCGGCTTCGCCGTACCCACCCGTTCCCGCGGTGCCGCCCCCGCCCACGCCCCCGGGTGGCTTCGGGCCGCCCGAGCCGGTGACGGCGGGCGAGGGGCACGAGTTCCTCGCCATGGACCGCAAGAACGCCGTCGTCGCCGATGCGCACGGCATCTCCCTCGGGATCAACGGCCGCGCCTTCGACTTCCCCTGGCACGCCGTCCGCGCCATCACCCACAGCAAGTCGGGGCGCGGCCTCTCCCTCACCGTCACGGTCTACCTCCACGACGGCACCTCGCAGTCAGGCCGGGTCACCACCCGCGACGCGGACGAACTCGACGACTGGATCACCCAGCTGACAGTGCACGGCCACGCCGGCGGCCGCAAGCCGCGTCGCCGCGACGCCGAGCAGGTCGCCCACCTCCTCCTCGGACAGGGCCAGGACGTCGGGC
>NZ_JBSFNN010000153.1:0-5362 GCF_053587115.1 Streptomyces sp. NPDC003697 | reverse complement strand
TCCGTGCGCAGCGGGTTGATCTCCGAGACGGCGCCGACGAACGTGGTCTTGCCCACGCCGAAGCCGCCCGCCACCACGATCTTCGCGGAGGTGGTGGAGCGGGAAGGACCGCCGCTAGAGCTTGCGAAGTCCACTGAGCACCCTTTCGAGCAGTGTCACGTCTGGCTGGCCACCGGCGTTCTCGTCGCCGCCGGGCTGATGGATGGCGACCAGGCCCGCCTCCGCCAAGTCGGCGACGAGGATCCTGGCTACGCCGAGAGGGATCGTCAGCAGGGCCGAGACCTCGGCCACCGACTTGATCTCGCGGCACAGATTGCAGATCCGCTGATGTTCGGGCAGCTGGCCCTGCATCTGGTGCGGCTGCGCGGTGGTGTGCACCAGTGCCTCGATGGCGAGCTGGTACCGCGGCCTGGTGCGGCCGCCCGTCATGGCGTACGGACGCACCAGGGGATTGTTCGACGCCCCCGCGGGCGTCGCCTCGGGGGAGCGTCGCCGCGGCTGCACCGGCTGGATACGCGGCGCCGCCGGCTGGTCGTACGGCGAGGCGCCGGGGCCCTGCGGCGCGTACGGCTGCCGGTGGCCGGGGGCGGAGGGGTAGCCGTACCGGTTCGGGTCGCCCTGGCCCTGGGCAGGGCCGTACGACCAGTTGTCCGATGACGAACCGCCTGGGGGTGTTGCCACTTTCTCCTCCTCCGACTGTGCCGGGCACCCATCCCTGTGAGGCCGCGTCCCGAAAACCTTACGGTGCCGGGACGCAACAACGCACTGTCCGCTTGCTAGTTGAGCAGGCTGCCCTGGAGCTCCGCGCGCAGGTCCGGGGTCAGGACCGTGCCGGCGCGGTCCACCAGCAGGGCCATCTCGTAACCAATGAGGCCGATGTCCGCCTCGGGGTGCGCCAGAACCGCGAGCGACGAACCGTCGGAGATGGACATGATGAAGAGGAATCCCCTCTCCATCTCCACAACCGTCTGGTTCACGCTGCCGCCCTCGAAGATGCGCGAGGCACCGGCGGTCAGTGAGGTCAGACCGGAGGCGACGGCCGCGAGCTGGTCGGCGCGGTCGCGGGGAAAGCCTTCGGACATCGCCAGAAGGAGTCCGTCGGCGGAGACCACCACGGTGTGGGACACCCCGGGGGTGTTCTCCACGAAGTTGGTGATCAACCAGTTCAGGTTCTGCGCCGCCTGGCTCATCGGGCTCACACTAACGCTCCTGGTTGTAGGTGCTGTCAGGACCGAAGCCCTGGCCGTTCTTGTCACTTCCTGCGCTGCGTCCCCGCTGGACACCCCGGCGCAGGTTGCTCAACCTGCCCCTGACGTCCTCGGGGGCGCGGGAGACCTGTGGGCCGCCCTGCGGGGTCGATTCCGCGGCGCCCTCGACCAGGTTGGCCTTGGGCACCCGCCTCGGCAGGCCGGAGGAGGTCACTCCGCCCGCCTTGGGCTTGCGGAGCTGCGAGGCCTGCTGCCAGCGCTCGTCGTTCGCCGAACGCCAGTCGCCGTCACCGTGGTTCTTCGCGGCGGGGGCCGGCGTTTCCTGGCTCACGTGCCGTGCGCCGTTCGAACCGCTCGGGAAGCCTCCGCGGCGGGGCAGCCCGGCGTCGGTCAGCTCGTGGGCGGCGGAGGGGGCCGGTCCCGGACGGTCGAAGCCTACGCGGTCCGCCTCGTTCACGTCAGCGGCCTGCGAGGATTCCGCTTCCGGAGCGTACTGGTCCGGATAGCTGTTCCGGTAGCCGTCCTGCTGCCGCCAGTCGTCCTGGTAGGACGGCTCCTGGTAGGCGGCGTACGTCTCCGACGCGGCGGCCTGGGACGGCGCGTGCTCCTCCTGCGCGGGTTCCGCGTACGCGGAGCCCGGGTAACCGCCGTTGGACGGGTAGCCGTCCGTCTGCGGCATGCCGCCGTCCGGCGCGTAGTACTGCCCGTCGTACGACGCACGCCCCGACTGCTCGTAGGCGGTCTCCTGCGCGCCGTCGTAGGAGGACTGCTGCTGCTCCCCGTACGGCGTCCGCCCGTCGTACGCGGACGGCTGGTCCTGGTACGGCATCCGGCCGTCGGTGAAGCCCCGGCCGTCGGCGCTCCCGTCGGACCGGAACGCCGCCTCGGACGCCTCCAACTCGGGCTGCTGGCCGTTCGACTGGGCCTCCAGCGCGGCCCTGCGTTCCTCGCGCATCAGGGAACGGCCGACGGGGTCCAGCTCCCGGATGTCGTCCGGGACCTCCGTGTAGCGGCTGTCGTCGAAGCCCAGCTCCGCGGCCGTGCGCATCGGCTGCAGCTGGTTGCTGAAGTCCTCGCCCCGGAAGTTCTGCTCGGGGATGATCTGCGAGACGGTGAACTCGTCGCGGTCCAGGGACTGCTCGCCGCCACCGCCGTGCGTGATCGCGTCCGGCAGCATGACCAGCGAGGTCGTGCCGGCCTGCTCGCCGGAGGGGCGCAGCTGGACCCGGATGCCGTGCCGGTCGGCGAGGCGGCCGACCACGAACAGGCCCATGCGCTGCGAGATCGCCGCGTCCACGGTCGGCGGGTTGGCCAGCTTGTGGTTGATGTCCGCGAAGTCCTCGGCGGTCAGGCCGATGCCCTTGTCGTGGATCTCGACCATGATCCGGCCGTCGGGCAGACGGGTCGCGGTGACCCGGACCTTGGTCTGCGGCGAGGAGAACGTCGTGGCGTTCTCCAGCAGCTCGGCCAGCAGGTGCACGAGGTCGGTCACCGCACGGCCGTGGATCTCGGCCTCGGGGACGCCGGACAGCTCGATGCGCTCGTACTGCTCCACCTCGGAGGACGCGGCGCGCAGGACGTCGACCAGCGGGACCGGCTGGTCCCAGCGGCGGCCGGGCTCCTCGCCGGCGAGGACGAGGAGGTTCTCGCCGTTGCGGCGCATACGGGTCGCCAGGTGGTCCAGCCGGAAGAGGTTCTCCAGCTGGTCCGGGTCGGCCTCGTTGTTCTCCAGGTCGGTGATGAGGGTCAGCTGGCCCTCGATCAGCGACTGGTTGCGGCGGGAGAGGTTGGTGAAGATCGCGTTGATGTTGCCCCGCAGCAGGGCCTGCTCGGAGGCGAGGCGGACCGCTTCGCGGTGGACCTGGTCGAAGGCCCGGGCGACCTCGCCGATCTCGTCGGTGGAGGTGATCGGGATCGGTGCGACCCGGGTGTCCACCCGGCCCGGGTCGGTGCGGGAGAGCTGGTCGACCAGCATCGGCAGGCGCTGCTCGGCGATGCCGAAGGCGGCGTTGCGCAGCTGGCGCATGGAGCGGCTCATCTGGCGGGCCACCATGCCGGCCAGGATGAACGCGGCGAGCAGGGCGACGACGACGATCGCACCGGTGATGAACGTCGACTGCTGGGCGTCGTCGGCGATGGCGGAGGCCTCGCTCACCGCCTTGTCGGCCATGTCCGACTCGATCTTGCGGTACGCGTCGAACTTGAGGGTGTTGACCGCCCACCAGTTCTCCACGGTGATGCCCTTCTCGGCGAGCGCGGCGCGCTCGGAGGGGCCGGTGGTCTTCAGGCTGGCGATGGCGGCGACCATCTTGGTCGGGTCGGACGGCGGGGCGACGTAGTCCGGGTTCTGGCTCTTGGCGTCCCGGACCATCCTCGCGCCGTCGGCCTGGACCTTCTTCTGCGCGTCGGCCAGCTTGTCCACGTCCGCCTGGGTGCCACCGCCGAGGTACTCCTCCATGGCGATGCCCTCGAGGTAGGCGTAGGAGGAGAAGGCGATGCGCTGGCTCGCCAGGTTCGGCGCGTCCGGACCCGGCTTGACCAGGAGGTGCATGCCGATCGAGCGCTCCAGCGACAGGGCCGCCTTGGTGAGCGAGATGGCGTAGACCGTCCGGCCGTAGGAGGTGATGTTTCCGGTGCCCAGGCCGAGCTCGTTGGCGAACTCCATCAGCGGGTGGGCGATCCTGACGTAGCCCTCCTCGGTCTGCACGCCGGTGAGCCTGGAGGTGAAGGCGGCCTGACGCAGCGTGGTCAGCCCGGGCTCCACCTCGTGGAACTGCTTCAGCCGGCGCTGCACGCCGGAGGACCACTCGGCGCTCCCCGCGGCCCGGTCGAACGTGTCCGCGGCCTCGTCGGTGGCCCGGCGGGCCTGGACGACGGCCGTGGTCTTGTCGCCCTTGCCCTGCAGGAGCGGCGCGGCGCTGACGTCGCGCTCGATGTAGAGGGCGTTGGCGTAGCTCAGCGAGGCCTGCACCAGACGTGCGGTGCTCTGGGCGGCCTTGGCGTTCTGCCAGGTGTCGATCGAGCTCTTGACCTGGAAGCCGCCCATGACGAGGCCGACCAGCACGGGGATGAGCAGGATCGCGTTCAGCCGGGTGGGCACCCGCCAGTTGCGCGGGGAGAAACGGCCCCCGCCGGCGGCGGGAGCGGCCGCGGGCTCCGAACCGGGCACGTGTGCGGGCGCCGCTCCGCGCGGCGGCGGGGTGAAGTTGCCCCGGGCCGACGGCTCGGGACCGTTCTTGCTTCGCCTCACTCGACCAACAACCTCTCGGCGGTCGGCACCTACCGTGTGCCGCTGTGTCTCAGAGCCCGGTACGTCGTCGACCGATGCGTTCGACTTTGACTATTGGGCAGTTCAGGCATTCCAGCACGTCGGCTTGCTCTCTTCCAAACACCGGAAACCGCTGGTTCCGAGCGATGTAAGCGCCCGATAAAACGGTCATAAAGAGCGAGGCGCGCCAAAAGGCGGGGTGATCGTGCGCGCAGCGGTACCGGGTGTGCGCGACGCGTGGCCGCGCTGCCGGATTCCTCTGCCGAAACGTTATGAACACCGGGGCCGACCGTGTCCAAGGACACAGCCGGCTCCGGTGCGCTGAAACGCCAACTGCCGTATGACTCCACAGAATTGGGTGTCACCTGCAACGGCCTGGGGCGTACTACCTCAGCCGGGCCATCAGCGCGTGCTCGACGAGCGTGATCAGCGCCGACTTGGCGTCCGCGCGGTGGCGGGCGTCGGTGGTGATGATCGGGGCGTCGGGGCCGATCTGCAGGGCCTCGCGCACCTCTTCGGGCGTGTAGGGCTGGTGCCCGTCGAAGCCGTTGAGGGCGATGACGAAGGGCAGGCCGCTGTTCTCGAAGTAGTCGACCGCCGGGAAGCAGTCGGCCAGCCGGCGGGTGTCCACGAGCACCACCGCGCCGATGGCGCCCCGCACCAGGTCGTCCCACATGAACCAGAAGCGGTCCTGGCCCGGGGTGCCGAACAGGTACAGGATCAGGTCCTGGTCGAGCGTGATGCGGCCGAAGTCCATGGCCACCGTGGTGGTGGTCTTGTCCCCCGTGTGCGTGAGGTCGTCGATGCCCGCCGAAGCAGACGTCATGACGGCCTCCGTGCGCAGCGGGTTGATCTCCGAGACGGCGCCGACGAACGTGGTCTTGCC
>NZ_JBSFNN010000152.1:0-5381 GCF_053587115.1 Streptomyces sp. NPDC003697 | reverse complement strand
CTGGCGGTTCGTGGAGGAGCTGACCCAGGCGCAGATCGGGGAGCGGCTCGGTGTCTCGCAGATGCATGTGTCCCGGCTGCTGTCGCGCACGCTGAAGAGCCTGCGCGAGGGCATGCTCTCCACCGGCTGACAACCTCCTGTCCGAGGCCGAACCCCGGCCGCGGGACGACCGCGCACCGGGGCGGCCTGCGCGCCGTCCGTCGTACCGGCGGGTGGCGGCTCCGCCGGGTCCGCGGTCCCGGCACGGCAGACGAACGACGGCCGGCAGGCCACGCGAAGGGCACGGTGCGGGTGTTCCGGGTGGAGGTGGCCCGCGACGTACCGGTGCTCGCCCTGCGCGGAGAACCGGACTTCGAGAGCGTCGTGCGGTTCGACGAGGCGGCCGGCACCTCTCTCGCCGGAGGCGGCGCCGCACCCTCCGTCGTCGTCGGCAGCTCCGTCCTGGCCTTCTGCGCCTCCTCCGGGATCGGCGTCCTGGTCCGTCTGTACCAGCGGCCGGCCCGTGACGGCACGGTGCTGCGGGTGGCGGCCGCGCCGCTGTCGGTACGGCGTGTCTTCGCCCTGACCGGACTGGACCAGGCGATAGCGGTGCGTCCGCCTGTGGACGCGGCACTGGCGTGGCCGGTGCCGGATGCCGTACCGGCCACCGCCGCGGACGTCGTGGCGAGGCCGCGCGCCGTGGGCGAAGAGAGGCGGAGGACGTGACAGCCGAGCCCGGGCGGCGGCCGGTTCCCCTCGCCCTGGCGGGACGTGATCCGTCCGAGGCCCGGGGCGGGGCCGCGGCACGGCGGGCCGCCGACGACGATCTGTCCATGCTTTTCGGCCATGCCCGCGCGGTGTTCGCGCTCCTGTCGGGGCCCGCCCATGTGCTCGAAGTGGCCAACCCGACCTTCTTCGCGGCCATCGGCGGCGGCGACCGGGAGCGCACGGGGGTGCCGCTCGGGGATCCGATGCCGGAACTGGCCGGGCAGGGCTTCCTCGGGCGGGTCACACCCTTCCCCTGCTCCTGGACAGCCGGCACACCGTCCGCAGTATCGACGTGCCGGGCAGCCCTGCTCGGTGTGGGCATCGACCCGCAGGTGTCCCCGTGCCGTCTCCTGCTGCGGCCGCACGAGAGCCTTCTGCTCTGCACCGACGGCATCACCGAGTGCCGCACCCCGACCGGACCCGAGCAGTACGGCGACGACCGTCTCGCCCGGGCTCTGGCCTCCGCCCCGCGGCGGCCGAGCGCCCACGACCTCCTGCGGGCCGTGGCCGGCGATGTGCACTCCTTCACCGGCGGCGGCGACGTCGACGACGACCAGGCGGCTCTCGTCATCACGGCGAGATGACGGCCGCGCGCGGGCAGACGACCGTCAGCCCGTGCCAGGGGACCCTCGCCCCCCGCTCGGCCGCACGGGTGACGCCCGGTAGCCTCCTGCATGGCCGCGGCCCGGTGAGGAACACGGCAGTGGCGTGGTGGAACAGGCAAGGACGAGGCGCAGCCCATGCAGGAGACAACGGACGGTGATCGCGGCGGCGCGCCGCCGGCGCAGCCGATACGAGCGGACGCGGCCTACGGCGCCTCGACCTCCGGGCTCATCGCCGACGCCCGTGACCTCGTGCGCGGCGTCCTGGTGCACGCCCGGGCCCAGCGGAGCACGGTCATCCCGGAGCACGTGATCGCGTCCGCCCAGATAGTCGTCAGCGAACTGGTCACCAACGCCTTCAAGTACGCGCACGGTACCTGCCTGCTCCGCCTGGAGGCCCGCGCCGGCGTCCTGGAGCTGGCGGTCCGGGACGACAGCCCGGCGCGGCCCGTGGCCCGGTCACCGGACCCGGACCGGGTCGGCCAGCACGGCCTGGAGATCGTCGAGGCGCTCTGCCGCAGCGTGGAGATCCGCTCCGCGGCGGCCGGGAAATGGATCACGGCCGTCCTGGCGCTGACCGGCTGATCCCCCGGCCGACCGGGGAGGACCGAGGTCCTGGCGCCTGCATCAGGCCGGCCATGAGGTGAGGTGCCTCGGGCCGGCCCGCGGCGCCGGAGTGAGCCGGACGACAGGGGCCGGCCGTCCGGCATGCGACCGGCGCAAGCCTGGTATACGTACGCCGACCAGCGGCTCGGACGGCTGTTCGGGTTCGGACGGGTCACCCCGCAGACAATGACCGGCCACCGGGAGAGGGAACGCGACGTGCGACAGGCGATGGAACACCACCAGGGCATCGACGGCACCGCCACCGGGGCGGTACCGACGGCCGACCTCCGCAAGCAGCGTCTGCGAAGACGGCTGGAGCGGCTCATCGGCATCGCCGCCACCGAGGGCAACGAACTGGTGCCGCTCCGCAACGGTGACGCCATCTTCCCCGCCATGCTGGAGGCGATCCGCGGCGCGCGGCACACCATCGACATGATGACCTTCGTCTACTGGCGCGGAGAGGTCGCCCGCGAGTTCGCCGACGCCCTGGCCGAGCGGGCCCGCGCCGGTCTGCGCGTGCGGCTCCTGCTCGACGGATTCGGCGCCAAGGAGATCGAGAAGGACCTGCTGGACGCCATGGACGACGCGGGTGTGCAGGTGGCCTGGTTCCGCAAGCCGTTGCGGCTGTCACCGCTGAAGCAGAACCACCGCTGCCACCGCAAGGCCCTCGTCGTCGACGAGACGGTGGCCTTCACCGGCGGCGTCGGCATCGCCGAGGAGTGGTGCGGGGACGCCCGCAACCCCGGCGAGTGGCGCGACACCCACGTTCGGGTGCGCGGGCCCGCCGTCGACGGCATAGCCGCCGCCTTCGCGCAGAACTGGGCCGAGTGCCACGACACGCTCTACGACGAGTGCGACCGGTTCAGCGAGCACGAGCAGCCGGGCCGGGCCACCGTGCAGGTGGTCCGCGGGTCGGCCAGTATCGGCTGGCAGGACATGCAGACGCTGATCCGGGTGGTGCTGACGTCCGCCGAGGAACGCTTCCGGCTGGCCACGGCGTACTTCGCGCCCGACGCCTACTTCGTGCGGCTGCTGGCCGAGACGGCCCGGCGCGGCGTGGCGGTGCAGATCCTCCTGCCCGGCCCCTACACCGATCAGCGGGCGTGCCAGCTCGCCGGACAGCACCACTACCAGACCTTGCTCGACGCGGGCGTCGACATCCGCCAGTATCAGCCCACCATGCTCCACACGAAGATCATCACCGTGGACGGCGTCGCCTCGCTGATCGGTTCCACCAACTTCAACCGGCGGTCCCTGGAGCACGACGAGGAGGTCATGCTCGCCGTCCTGGACGAGGACTTCACCGCCACGCTCGACCGGGACTTCGACGAGGACCTCGCCCGGAGCGAGGCCATCGACCCCGCGCGCTGGCGTCGCCGGCCCCTCGCCCAGCGGGCGCGGGAGGCGGGTGTCCGGCCGATCCGCCGCTTCCTGTGAGGTGCGGCCGGTTCCCCGCGGGCTGCCGGATGATCGTCGTCCGGGACCCCCGGTCCGCCCGCCCGGGACGGTCGGTAAAGTGACTCCCACGGTTTGCTAAAGGAACATCCAAGTGGGATCCGAAAAGGGGAGGGCCGGACGTGGGCGCCATGCGCATGAGCAGCACGCCGTTGCCGGGCATCGGAGTCCGGTACGACCTGACGACGCGGGAGCATCGCCGTCTGTCCGTGGTCGCCCACCGGGACGGCTCGCGCACACTGAGCGCCTATCAGGAGGACGATCCGGACGCCTGCGCGCTGTCCGTGCGGCTGACCTCGCCGGAGGCGGAGGCGCTGATCGCCGCCATGATGCCGGCGCACCGCAGCCCCAGCCTGCTGTCGACGACCGAACTGGGTCTGGTGGCCGAGCGTGTCGAGCTGTCCGCCACGTCGCACTGGAACGGCCGGCTGCTGGGCGACACCCGGATGCGCACCGAGACCGGCGTGTCGATCGTGGCGGTGCTGCGCCGGGCGGAGGCCTTCCCTTCCCCGGGACCGGACTTCCGCCTCGCCGGCGGGGACATCCTCATCGTGATCGGCACCCGTGAGGGTGCGGAGGCGGCCGCCGCGATCCTCGGCCGGGAGTGAGCGCGATGCACTCCTCCGCGGTCTTCCTGATCGAGTTCGGCGCCATCATCCTCGGCCTGGGGCTGCTCGGCCGCTTCGCCGGGCGCCTGCGGTTCTCCCCGATCCCGCTGTACCTGCTCGCCGGGCTGGCGTTCGGGGAGGGCGGGCTCCTGCCGCTGGGCGCCAGCGAGGAGTTCGTGGCCATCGGCGCGGAGATCGGCGTCATCCTGCTGCTGCTCATGCTGGGACTGGAGTACTCGGCCAGCGACCTGGTCTCCAACCTCAGGACCCAGTACCCGGCCGGACTCGTCGACGCGGCACTCAACGCCCTGCCCGGCGCCGCCGCGGCCCTGCTGCTCGGCTGGGGCCCGGTGGCCGCCGTCGTGCTGGCCGGCGTCACCTGGATCTCGTCCTCGGGCGTCATCGCCAAGGTCCTGGGCGACCTGGGCCGGCTGGGCAACCGTGAGACGCCCGTCGTCCTGAGCGTCCTCGTCCTGGAGGACCTGTCCATGGCCGTCTACCTGCCGGTCGTCACCGCGCTGCTGGCGGGCACCGGACTGGCGGCCGGCAGCGTGACCCTGGCGATCGCGCTGGGCGCGGCCGGGCTGGTGCTGGTGCTGGCGGTGCACTACGGACGGCACATCTCCCGCTTCGTCTCCAGCGACGACCCCGAGAAGCTGCTCCTGGTGGTGCTGGGCCTCACCCTCCTGGTGGCGGGCATCGCCCAGAAACTGCAGGTCTCCGCGGCCGTGGGCGCGTTCCTGGTGGGCATCGCCCTGTCCGGCGAGGCCGCCGAGGGCGCACACGTCCTGCTGGCGCCCCTGAGGGACCTGTTCGCCGCCGTGTTCTTTGTCTTCTTCGGCCTGCACACCGACCCGGCCAGCATCCCGCCGGTGCTGATGCCCGCCCTCGCGCTGGCCGTCGTGACCGCGCTCACCAAGATCGCCACGGGATACTGGGCGGCGCGGCGGGCCGGGATATCGGCGAAGGGCCGCTGGCGGGCCGGCGGGACCCTCGTCGCTCGCGGCGAGTTCTCCATCGTCATCGCCGGCCTCGCCGTCACCGCCGGGATCGAGCCCTCCCTGGGCCCGCTGGCCACGGCCTACGTGCTCCTCCTGGTGATCGTCGGCCCGCTGACGGCCCGCTACACCGAGCCGGTCGCCCAGTGGATCACCACCCGGCTGCGCGCCGCACCGCCTCAGCACCGGACGCCCGCCGTGCCGCCGCACGAGATGCCCGCCGACCGTGAGGACCCGGTCGGCCGGTCCTGACGCCGGCGCCCCACCCCCCATCCGGCCGGCCTGCCGCGCGGAGGGCGGCGGGGTCCACGGTGAACGTCTCGTCGGGCGCGAGGACGGCGAAGTCCGCGTCACGGCCCGCCTCG
>NZ_JBSFNN010000151.1:0-5742 GCF_053587115.1 Streptomyces sp. NPDC003697 | reverse complement strand
CGGGGGCGCGCCCGCCTGACCGCTGCCGGGCTGCGGGAAGCCGTAGCCGGCCCGGACGCCGGGTGTGCCGTCCACGGTGCGCCGGACGCGGGGCGAGCCGTGCACCGCCTGCCGCGCGGAGCGCGCCGGTGCGGGCCGTCAGGGCCCGTCGGGGTCGGCGCGGTTGAGGGCCGGCCTGGGGGTGGGCCCCGCGGTCATCAGGTAGTCCGCCGCCGAGGTGTCCGTGACGAGGCTGGTCACGAGCCCCGACCTCAGCACCGCGTCGATCGCCGCCGCCTTGCGCTGCCCGCCCGCGATCGCGACGACCTCCGGGATCCGGCGCAACTGGTCGGCCTTGACCGTGATGCAGCGCTCCCCCAGGTCCCGTCCGACCCGCCGGCCCTCGGCGTCGAAGAGGTGCGCGGCCATCTCGGCGGCCACACCGAGGGAGGCGTAGTGGGCGCGTTCCTCCTCGCTGAGCATGTCGTGCACCGTCGAGATGCCCGGCTCCCAGGAGCCGATCGACACGCAGGCGACCGTCACCTTGTCGAAGTACTCGAAGGCCCGGGCGATCCCCGTCTGGTGGCGCAGCGCCGTCGCCGTGGCCGCGTCCGGCAGCAGCATGGGCGCGTAGATGGGGTGGGCGTCGCCGCCCGACACCTGGGCGGCGCGGCGGACGGCCTCCACCGAGCCGCGCTCGGAGGTCCCGGCGTCGTACACGCCCGTCAGCTGCACCACCGTGCACGGCGGCAGCCGGTCGAGAGCGGCCGCCATGTGGATGGTGGACCGGCCCCAGGCCAGACCGAGGACGTCGCCCTCGTTGACGAGCTCGCCGAGCAGGTCCGCGGCGACCTCTCCCAGGTTCTCGGGGTCGGGCGTCTCCTCGGCGTCGGCCGGGGACTCGACCACGACAGCGTGCCTGAGGCCGTAGCGGGCGCGGAGCGCGTCCGAGCGCTCGGCGTCCAGCTCGGCCGGCACCCGGATCTCGATGCGCACCAGATCCCGTTCGAGGGCCGTCTCCAGGACCCGGGCCACCTTGAAGCGGCTGACGCCGAACTCCTCCGCGATCTGGATCTTCGACTTGCCCTCGAGGTAGAAGCGGCGGGCCATGGCCGCCGCCTGCACCAGCTCAGCGGGTCCCATCCGCATGGCTGACCGGCCCGCCGACATACCCGACACGGCGATCTCCTCACTGCTGTTCACACTCTGGATTCGCCGTTCATCCTTGCAGATCCGGCGCACTTCATACGCCCCGATGGGCGGCCGTTCACGTAGCTGTGGCTCAGTGGTCGCATGCCCAGGACGCCTTCGCGGTGGCCGACTGCGCCTGGCGGCGCAGCGCGCGGACCGCCTCGGCCGGGTCCTGCGCGCCGTACACCGCCGAGCCGGCGACGAAGGTGTCGGCACCGGCGTCCGCGCACCGTTCGATCGTCGTGGCCGAGACGCCGCCGTCGACCTGGAGCCACAGTTCGAGGCCGTGCTTGGCGATGAGCTCACGGGTGCGGCGGATCTTCGGCAGCATGATGTCGAGGAACGCCTGACCGCCGAAGCCGGGCTCGACGGTCATGATCAACAGCATGTCGAGCTCGGGGAGCAGGTCCTCGTAGGGCTCGATGGGGGTGGCGGGCTTGAGGGCCATGGACGCCCGGGCGCCCTTGGCCCGGATCTCCCGGGCGAGCCGCACCGGCGCGGCGGCCGCCTCGACGTGGAAGGTGACGGAGGAGGCACCCGCCTCGACGTACTGCGGTGCCCACCGATCGGGCTCCTCGATCATCAGGTGGCAGTCCAGCGGGGTGTCCGTCGCACGGGCCAGGGACTCCACGACCGGCACGCCGAGCGTGAGGTTGGGCACGAAGTGGTTGTCCATGACGTCGACGTGGAGCCAGTCGGCCCCTGCCACCGCCCGCGCCTCGTCGGCGAGGCGTGCGAAGTCGGCGGACAGGATGCTGGGGTTGATCTGCACGGCCATGCCCCAAGACTGCCATGCCCGGGCACGGTTGTTCGCCCCGGTCCCCCGGTGGATCCTGCCGGCACCGTACTTCGGGTCCCGGGCGGCCGCCCTTGTTCCCGTCGGGGGCCCGCGCGGTAGGCGGCTCCGGTACACGGGGCCGGCGGCCGTGGGCGCCGGCGCGCGTGGACGAGCCGGAAGGCCGGCCGGCGGTCAGGAGGGCCGCTGACGCCTGTGGGGCCCGCGCCGCGGCGCGGGTCAGCCGGTGCGGCGGATGAGGGCCAGGTACATCGCGTCGGTGCCGTGCAGATGCGGCCACAGCTGGACGTCGGGGCCGTCGCCGAGGGCCGGTACGCCCGGCAGCAGAGGGCGGGCGTCGAGCAGCTCGGTGCCGGGGACCTGCTTGAGCAGGTCGGCGACCACGGCCCGGGTCTCGGCGAGGTGGGGTGAGCAGGTGGCGTAGCCGACGACCCCGCCGACGCGCACCGACTCCAGGGCCGTGCGCAGCAGACCGCGCTGGAGGGGGGCGAAGGCGTCCAGGTCGTCCGGGCGGCGCCGCCACCGTGCCTCGGGCCGGCGGCGCAGCGCCCCCAGCCCGGTGCACGGCACGTCCACGAGCACCCGGTCGAAGGTGCCGGGCCGCCATGCCGGCCGGGTCCCGTCGGCGGTGACGACCTGGTACGGCCCGGGGTTGCCGGCCAGCGCCCGCGCGACCAGGCCGGCCCGGTGGGGCTGCTTCTCGGAGGCGACCAGGAGCGCTCCGCGCTCGGCGGCCAGCGCCGCGAGCAGGGCCGCCTTGCCGCCGGGTCCGGCGCAGCCGTCGAGCCACTTCTCGTCCGGCCCGTCCAGGGGCGCGTTGGCGAGGGCCAGCGCGACGAGCTGGCTGCCCTCGTCCTGCACCCCCGCACGGCCTTCCCGCACGGCGTCCACGGCCCCCGGCTCGCCGCCCTCCGTGAGCCGGACGGCGTACGGCGACCAGCGTCCCGGCACCGCGGCCTCCTCGTCCAGCAGTTCCGCCGTGGTGGCGCGCCCCGGCCGGGCGACGAGCGTCACCTCGGGCCGCTCGTTGTCGGCCTCCAGCAGGTCCTCCATCCCGGCGCGCCCGCCGCCGAGGGAGTCCCACAGGGCCGAGACGATCCAGCGGGGATGGGAGTGCACGACGGCGAGGTGGTCCTCCGGGTCCTCGTCGTAGGGCGGCGCGATCTTCTCCAGCCATCCGTCGAGGTCCTGCCGCGCGACCTTGCGCAGAACGGCGTTGACGAACTTGGCGCGGCCGTCGCCGAGGACGACACGCGCCAGCTCGACGGTGGCGGAGACGGCGGCGTGCGTCGGGATGCGTGTGCCGAGGAGCTGGTGCGCCCCCAGGGCGAGCACGTCGAGCACGGGCGGGTCGACCTCCCGCAGCGGCCGGTCGACGCAGTCGGCGATGATCGCGTCGTAGGTGCCCTGCCACCGCAGCGTGCCGTACACCAACTCGGTGGCCAGCGCCGCGTCCCGCCCGTCGAAGTCGCCCTTCTCGCGCGCCTTGCGCAGCAGCGGCGGCAGGACGAGGTTGGCGTAGGCGTCCCGCTCGTCCACGGCGCGCAGCGCCTCGAAGGCGAGGATGCGGACGGGGTCCTTCTGGGGCCGGCGGTAGGGCTTGGCGGGCTTGCGGGGCCGGCGGGCGGTGTCGCTCACGGAAAAAGGTGCTCCGGATGTCTGGGTGCGCTGTGCGTCCAGCGTACGTCCCGCCCGTCGTGCCGTGCGCCGGGCACCGGTCCGGTCGGCGCGGGTGCCGCGGACGCTCCACGCCGCCTCGGGGCACGGGCGGTTCGCGCCGGCCGGGGCACGGGCGGTTCGCGCCGGCCGGGGCACGGGCCGGTCCATGTCGTCGGGGCGTGCGGGCGCGCTGCCGGGGCGTCTGCCGCCGGGCGCCCGGGTCCGCGGTGCCGCGGTCCACGCCGGCCGGTGACGACCGCCGGAGGCCGTCGGCCCGGCGGTCGTCCCCGGTGCTCCCCCTCTCGCCCGGGGGATCAGCCCCCGAGCGTCTCGCCCTCCGTGATGCGCACGCCGCGCGCCCAGTCCGCGGCACGCATCGGCTTCTTGCCCTGCGCCTGCACCCACAGCAGCTCGACGGCGTGGGAACCGGTGCCCACGTGGACGTTGTTCTTGGCGGCCGAGATCACGCCCGGCGCGAGGCCGGCCCGCTGCGGCACGGGGGCGACCTGGATGAGCTTCAGCCGCTCGCCGCGGAAGGTCGTCCAGGCGCCGGGGGCGGGAGTGCAGCCGCGGACCACGCGGTCGACGCGGAGGGCGGGGGCGGCCCAGTCGACCCGAGCGTCCTCGACGGTGATCTTCGGGGCGAGCGTGACACCGTCGGCCGGCTGCGGCACGGCCTTGAGGGTGCCGTCCGCGATGCCGTCCATGGTCGCGGCGAGCAGACCGGCGCCGGCGAAGGCGAGCCGGGTGAGCAGGTCGCCGCTGGTGTCGGTGGGGCGGATCTCCTCCGTGACGGTGCCGTAGACGGGTCCGGAGTCCAGGCCCTCCTCGATGATGAAGGTCGAGGCGCCGGTGATCTCGTCCCCCGCCATGACGGCGTGCTGCACGGGCGCGGCACCGCGCCAGGCGGGCAGCAGCGAGAAGTGCAGGTTGACCCAGCCGTGGACGGGCACGTCCAGGGCGACCCGCGGCAGCAGGGCCCCGTAGGCGACCACGGGGCAGCAGTCCGGGGCGATCTCGCGCAGCCGCTCCAGGAACTCGGGGTCCCGGGGCTTGAGCGGCTTGAGGACCTCGATGCCGGCCTCCTCGGCCCGCTCGGCGACCGGGCTCGCGACGAGCCGGCGTCCGCGCCCGGCCGGTGCGTCGGGCCGTGTGACGACGGCGGCCACCTCGTGCCGCCCGGAGGTGATCAGGGCGTCCAGAGCGGGAACGGCGACCTCGGGGGTGCCGGCGAAGACGAGCTTCATGGGCGGGTTGGGGCCTCTCGGGCGGGGTGGACGGCGGGCAGCGCACCAGTCTATGGCCACGGGTCGCAGGACACCGACGGCCGCGGTCACGCGACACCGACGACCACTCGCCCCACGACGCCGACGACGTGCGGCGCAGCGCGCGTCACCCCTGGGGGCGTACGCATATGCCCTTACGCCCCCACACCGTGACCAGCGGCCCGAAGACGCGTTGGTCAAGGAAGAGTTGACCCCGAAGGGCCGCGATCGCGGCCGATCCCTTTCAACGCCGGTTCGAGAGGCTTGTTCATGGCCGACCACTCAACCCACGACGCCCAGGCCCGGGCCAGCCTGCACTTGCTGGTGCGGGACATCGAGCGGGTCCGCCGGCAGGTGGACGCACTGCGCACGCTCACCGCCCAGCTGGGGAACGTCTATCGCCCGCGCCGCTCCGGCCCCTCCACGGGCTTCGTCGTCTACGGGCGTGCCCCCGCCCCGACGGTCCGACTCGCCCAGGAACTGCGGGACAGCGTCGAGACCCTGGTCACGGCCGCCGTGGACTTCGACCGCTCGCTCGGGTTCTCGTGGGACGCGGTGGGGTCGGCCCTCGGTGTCACCAAGCAGGCGGTCCACCGTCGTTACGGCGCCCGCCGTGCCGCCGCCCAGGCGGCCGCCGAGGCCGAGCGCGGCACGGAACCGTCGGGTACCCGGACGGTCAACGTCGCCGCCGGGATTCCCGCGGCGGTGCCGGCCGTGCCGGCGGCGCGCTCGATGCCGACCCAGCCGACGGCGGGCAGCCCGTCGCTGCGCGAGGAGGCCCAGCCCATGTCCCAGTTCGACAAGGACGACGTCGAGGAGCTCGGGCTGCTCAAGCTCGACGTACTGGGCGTG
>NZ_JBSFNN010000150.1:0-6385 GCF_053587115.1 Streptomyces sp. NPDC003697 | reverse complement strand
CGTCACCGGCGGCCGCCGGCACCGTCACCGCCGCGCACCGGCCGCGGGCACGGTCACCGGCGGGCCGCGCGCCCCAGTTCGTCGAGCCCGACTCGGTGCGCAGCCGGTCCGCGAGGCGCGCGGTGAGCGCGTCGGCGTCCTGGTCCCGGGCGAGGCTGAGCAGGACGGCGGTGGTGCCGCCGGGCAGAGCGGCGACCAGGCCGGGCAGTCCCAGCAGCCGCAGCAGCCGGTCGAGTCCGGCGGCGCCGCCGCCGCGGACGGCCAGCGGCACGAACGTGCGCCGGTTGACGGGGAGTCCGGCGGCGCGGGCCCGGGGCAGCAGGCGCCGGGCCGGGACGACCTCGCTCTCCAGGTCGGTCAGCAGGCTCCGCGCGGACTGCTCCTCCCAGCTCGCGGCGGGGCCGCCGAGCATCCGGTGCAGGACGACGGCCTCGGCGGCACGGTCGGCGAGCAGCTGTCCGGTGGCGGTGTCGCCGCGGTGCCCGCACAGCACGATGCGGCCCCACCGCTCCCCGCGCCCGGCCAGCTCGGCGCGGATCCACCCGTCGCCCTCGGTGCCTCCCCCAGTGCCTGAAAGGCCTGGGTGGTGCCCCCATGCCTGCCGGGCGATGCGCTCCCAGTCGCGCAGCACGTCGTCCACCGCGGACCGCTCCCCCGCCGTGGCGAGGACGCGGTGGGCGAGGTTGGTGAGGACGACGGGGCAGGCGCTGTGCCGCGCCACCTCGTCGAGCAGGCGCTGCAACGGGGCGCCCGTGGTGATCAGCCCGGTGAGCGCCGTGCGGACCTCCTCGGACAGGCTGACGGCGGCGAAGTTGCGCCGCACCAGCCGGGACTGGACCTCCTCGGTGAGCTGGGCGAAGGGAAAGGGGCGGTGCAGGACGACCAGGGGCAGCCCGCAGCGCTCGGCGGCGCGGCGCATCGCCTCCGGCGCGGCGGGGAAGGCGCGGCCGAGTCCGAGGACGACGGCCGCGGCCTCCGCACGGTGCAGGGACCGGATGTACTCGGTCTGCTTGTCCTCGTCGCCGGCGAGCAGCACGCCGGTGGTGAGCACCATCTCGCCGCCGCTGAGCATCACGCCGACGTCGGCTGCCTCGGCGACGTGCACCCAGCGCACGGGCCGGTCCAGCCGGCCGGCGCCGGCGACCACCTCGGGCTCCCCGGCGAGGACCCGCTCGAGGGTCAGGACCTGCCGCACCGACAGCAGGGGCCCCGGCGGTTCCGTGGGCCCCGGGGCCGCCCGGTCGGGGGCCGGCTCCGGTGGCCGTGCGGGCCCCCCGGGAGGCTCGAGCGGGCCGGGCCCGGGCCGCCCGGGGGGCCGGGCGGGGGACAGCGGCTTCCGTGGCTCCGAGGCGGTGGCCATGGCGGTGTTCCCTTGCTCGGGCCGGTGCTGCTACCACGCGCTCCTCAGCGCGCGTTCGAGGATCGCGGCGCCCTCCTCGGCCTCCGCGACGGTCAGGCTGAGCGGCGGTGCGACGCGCAGGGCGCTGGTGTGGTGGCCGCCGCCCTTGCCGATGAGCAGCCCGCCGTCGCGGGCGGCCTCCAGCACGGTCGCGGCCGCCCGTGGATCGGCCTCGTCGGTGCCAGGTTTCACCAGTTCGACGCCGATCATCAGTCCGCGTCCGCGGACCTCCCGCACGCCGGGCAGCTGTGCGGCGGCGGACCGCAGCCGTTCGATGAGCAGGCCGCCGACGCGGCGGGCGTTGCCCTGGAGGTCGTGCTCCAGGAGGTAGGTGAGGTTGGCGAGGCCGGCCGCCATGGTGATCTGGGTGCCGCCGAAGGTGGAGATGCTGTTGGCGTCCAGGCAGTTCATGACCTCGGCCCGGGCGACGACGCCGCCGATGGACATGCCGTTGCCGATGCCCTTGGCGAAGGTGAGCATGTCGGGCGGGCCGCTGCGGCCGTGGGCCTGCCAGCCCCAGAAGTGGTCGCCGGTGCGGCCCCAGCCGGTCTGGACCTCGTCGGCGATCCACAGGATCCCGTGCTCGCGCAGCACCTCCCGGAACGCCGCGTACAGGCCGTCGGGCGGTGAGGTGAAGCCGCCGACGCCCTGGACGGGCTCGGCGATCAGTGCGGCGGGTGCCCGGGTGTGGCCGAGCAGGTCCTCGAGGTCGTCGACGCAGGCCGCGACGAAGCCCGCGTCGTCGAGGTCCGCGAACGGGCCGCGGGTGCGCACGCCGCCGTGGACGTACAGCGTCTGCAGCGGGGACAGCGACGTCGGGGACCAGCCGCGGTTGCCGGTGACGCCGACGGCGCTGAAGGAGCGGCCGTGGTAGCTGTTGCGCATGGCCAGGATCGTGTTGCTGCGCCGGTACGTCGTCGCCAGCAGCAGCGCGGTGTCGTTGGCCTCGGTGCCGGAGGTGGTGAAGAAGACACGGGCGTCCGGGATGCCGCTGAGCTGGGCGATGCGCTCGGCGAGTTCGACCATCGGCCGGTTGAGGTAGAGCGTGGAGGAGTGGATGATCCGCCCCACCTGCTCGCTCACCGCCTTGGTCACCTCGGGCAGGGCGTGCGCGGTCATCGTCGTCAGGATGCCGCCGAAGAAGTCCAGGTACCGCCGGCCGTCGGCGTCCCAGACGTAGCGGCCCTCGCCGTGGGTGATCTCCAGCGGGTCGTCGTAGTAGAGGGCGAGCCAGTCGGGGAGGACGGCCCGGTGGCGGGCGTACAGGTCGCTCATGGCTGCACCAGCCCTTCGTAGGCGTCGGGGCGGCGGTCGCGGTAGAAGGCCCACTGCTGCCGCACCTGGTCGATCAGGTCGAAGTCGAGGTCGCGGACGACGAGTTCCTCCTTGGTGTCGCCGGCGACGTCACCGACGAACTGCCCGCGCGGGTCGGCGTTGAAGACTTCCTGGAACCCGATGATCCGCGCGCCCTGACGGGCCGCATCACGGGCGTGCTCCTCGTGCTTGGCGACCATGGACGCGGTGTCGCCTGTCCAGGTGGCCTGGACCAGTGCCGCGCGGACGATGCCGGCCATGAGCTGCTCCTTCGACGCGACGTCAGAGCCTCTACACCCGTAGAGCAGGCCGTAGAGGGTCGAACGTAAGCCTCCGCGACGGCCTTGCCAAGACCATCGTCGTCAAAGTGCCGAGTCGATCTCGTTTCGCACTCCGGTGGGTGAGTGACGGCGCCGGCGGGCGGGGCAGCCGGGGCGTCCCGCGACGCGGCTCCCCGGCGTGCGCGGGCGCCGGGGAGCCGTCAGGACGGGGCGGGCAGCGGGGTCCCCGCCCGTGCCAGGAGGGCCTGGGGCGCCGGGTCGGCCTGGAGACCGGGGAGCAGCAGCAGCCACAGGTGGGTCAGGCGGTCCTCGATCATCAGGCGTCCGTCGAGGACGTCGGAGAGCGTGTGCAGTCCGAAGAAGGCGGCCACCACGGTGGCGGCGTCGCGGCCCGGGTCCGCCGAGGCGGCGAGTTCCCCGTCGGCGCCCGCCTTGGCGAGCATGCGTTCGACCGTGGCGATCCAGTCCACGAACGGCGGAGGCATGTCCACATCGATGGCGCGCCGTTCGGACCACAGCCGCGCGCCCGCGCGGACGAGGACGTCGTCGCGGAACGCCCGGGCGACCGCGAAGCTCAGCCGCACCAGTTTCTCCAGGGCCGGCGCGGTGGTGGCCTCGTGCCGCTCGACCAGGGCGGGCCAGGCTGCGAAATGGGCGTTCACCACGGCGAGGGCGAGCTGTTCCTTGCTGGTGTAGTGGAAGTAGACCGCGCCACTGGTGCGGCCGGACCGTTCGCTGATGTCCGCGATACTGGTGGCCACATATCCCCGTTCGTAGAACAGATGAGCTGCCGCCTGCAATACGGCCCTGCGGGTTTCCTCCGCACGTTCCTGCACGCGTTCGTCCTTGTCCCTAGGTGGTCGCAAGGAGGAATGTAGCGGCCTTTCCGGCGCGACCGGGAAGACCGCGCATGCGGGACCCGCAATAGTCTTATTAGCCTTTTTCCATGGACTCCGGGCAGCGCACACGGGACTCGAACACCTCGTTACCCCGGTTCGGCCGCGGTGTGGACGACGCCTTCCTCTCCTCGCTGAGCCGCTCCAGGACGGTGGAGCGGGAACTCGTGCACCGCGTCTCGGTGGCCGAGGTACTGCTGACCGACGTCCGCCGGTGCGGCCCGCTCGCCTTCTGCGCGGCCGCCGCCTGGCCTCGCTCGCACCCCACGTTCCCCCGCGGGCGCGACGAACGGCACAGCCCCTGGATGGTCGCCGAGACCCTGCGGCAGCTCGGCATCTACATCCCGCTGCGCCACCTCGGCGTACCGGGCACGGCCCGCTTCCTGATCAGCGACCTGTCCTTCACCCTCGACCCCGCCGCCGAGCCCCGGGCGCCGCACGGCGCCAGCGAGATCACCTGCCTGGTGTCCGCCGGTGACCTGCGCACCGGCCGGGACGGTGACACGGTGACCGGGCTGCGCCTGCGGGCCGCCTTCCTGGCCGGCGGCCGGACGTTCGCGCGGGCGTCGGGCGGGGCGCGGTTCCTGGACGCCGCACGGTACGAGGAGGTCCGGTCGGCCGCCACGGCGTCCGTGCCGCCGGCCACCACCGCGCCCGTGCCGCCCGACGGCGCGCGGCCGGAACCCGCGCCGCTGGGGCTCGCGTCGGAGTCCGACGTCGTCGTCCTCGTGGCGGGCGACGACCTGCTGGCCGTCCCCGCCGACCCCCGCCATCCCTTCCTCTTCGACCACGGCACGGACCACGTGCCGGGAATGGCCCTGCTGGAGGCGGCACGGCAGGCAATCGCCCTGCGCAGCCGGGGGCGTCTGGTCCGGCCGGTTTCCGGCCGCCTGTCGGCCCTGAGATTCACGGAACACACGCCACCCGCCGTCATTCGCTGTTCCGTCCGGGACCGCACCGGCGTTTTCGCATTCCGGCAGGGCGGCGGAACGACGGCCGAGGGCGTTCTCCGCTACCCGTGAAGCGTCACCCACACGTGCGTATTGCGTCGTCGAACATTCACGCCGCCGGAAAGGGAGCGTAACGTTCATTACGTTTCCGGTTCCGAATGGTATCGGGACCACCGCAGTCCGCTGCGCGTGGCCGCTGCATTCGTCAACCGGCCTTGACCGCCTGCGAATTCGCACCATCGGCGAAGTGAAGGATTCCTCGCGGGCGCACCGACGCTCCTGACCGGCGGATCGTGCCGCCTTCCGGCAGTTCCGTCCTGCCCCAGAACGGCAACAGCACATGACGACACATCACATGTTCGACCTCGACTGGACGCCCGAAGCCGTCGTCTTCGACTGCGACGGCACGCTGGTGGACTCCGAACAGCACTGGCAGGAGGCCCGCTCCATCGTCCTGCGCGCCGCCGGGTACGCTCCCGACGCGGAGTTCGCCGAGCGCGTGAAGGGCCTGCACTACACGGAGTGCGGCGCCCTGATGGCGCGGCTCGCCGGCCGTCCGGACGACGCCGAGGAGTTGACACGGCACCTCCTGGAGACCTTCCGCGTCCTCGCCGCGCGCCACCCCGTGGCCATGCCCGGGGCGCGGGACCTGGTGGAGGACCTGAGCCGGGTCGCACCGCTGGCCGTGGCCAGCAACTGCCCGGCGGACGTGGTGGAGTTCTGCCTGGAGTCCGTGGGCCTGCGGCACCACTTCCGGCACCTCGTCGTGCCCGGCGGGGCAGTCCGCCCCAAACCGCACCCCGACACCTACGCGGAGGCCGTACGGGCCCTCGGCGTGAAGCCCGGCGACGCCCTGGCGGTGGAGGACTCGGTCAACGGGCTGAGAGCCGCCGCCGGCGCGGGGCTGCGGGTCGTCGGGGTGGGGCCGCGGCCCGGGCCCGAGGCCGCCGCCCTCGCCGACCTGTGGGTCGGCGGGCTGGACAACCCCGGCCTGGCGGCCTGGGCGGCGAGCCGCCCCACGGACCTGCGCCGCGAGGCCGCCCCGGGCGCCCCGCCGACGGCACCGGCCGGGCCGACGGTGCCGACGGCCCGGCCGGGCAGCCCCGCCCGATTCGAGACCCCGGCCGCGCCCTGACGTCCGACCGGCCGACCGGCGCCGTCCGCGCCGTCCGCGCCGTCACGGCGGACCCGACGGGCGGTGCGGCCGGTAGGGGCGGCGCGGACGCGACAGGTTCGGGTGCGGTCGGTGCGGTCGGTGCGGGCGCGACCGGTGCGGCCGGAGTGGCCGTGCGGATGCGACCGGTGGGGCGGTACGGGCGCGATCGGTACGGCCGGTGGGCCGGTACGGCGCTACCGGTGCGGGTGCGGCCTATGGGCCGGTACGAGCGCGACGGGTGCCAGTGAGCCGCTGCAGGAGTCAGCCGGTAGCCCGGACACCTTTCCAGCCGGGGCCGAGTCCGCGCCGACGTGGTCGTCCGGAGCGCGGCGTGGGCACCTCGGGGACGTCTTCTGCGATGCTCGGGACGACAGTCGGCGACGAGCGCG
>NZ_JBSFNN010000149.1:0-6564 GCF_053587115.1 Streptomyces sp. NPDC003697 | reverse complement strand
CGGAGATCACCTCGCCCTCGGTGTGGGCACGGGCGACGAGCCTGCCGTGCTCTGGCGTTGTGGGGCTCGGCCGGGTCAGCCCGCCGAGACCTTCTGCGCCTCGGCCGGCGCCTCGGCGGCGCCGCGGCCGCCGCCGACCTTCTGCTTGACGAAGGCGATCACCAGCACGATCGCCGCGACCAGCAGCGACAGCAGCACCGTCTCCCGCCCGTCGTGCTCGGTGTCGGTCAGCATGTAGCCGAGGACGAGCACGATGACCGCGGCCGCGGCCCAGGTCAGGTACGGGTACAGCCACATCCTCACGACCAGCTTCTCCGGCGCCTCCCGCTGGATGATCCTGCGCATGCGCAGCTGCGAGAAGCAGATGACCAGCCAGACGAACAGCGCGACCGCGCCGGAGGAGTTGACGAGGAAGAGGAAGACGGAGTCCGGGAACTTGTAGTTGAAGAACACGGCGACGAAGCCGAAGACCACCGACACGGTGATCGCCGTCATCGGCACGCCACGGCTGTTGGTCCGCGCGAAGGCCTTGGGCGCGTCACCGCGCTGACCGAGCGAGAAGGCCATGCGGGAGGCCGTGTACAGGCCGGAGTTGAGGCAGGACAGCACCGAGGTCAGCACGATGAAGTTCATGATCTGACCGGTGTGCGCGATGCCGAGGGAGTCCAGCGCGGCGACGTAGGAGCCCTTCTCGGTGATCGACTTGTCGTTCCAGGGGAGCAGGCAGACGATCACGAGGATCGAGCCGAGGTAGAAGACGGCGATACGCCAGATGATGCTGTTGGTCGACTTGGTGACCGCGCGCTGCGGGTTCTCCGACTCGCCCGCCGCCAGGGTCGCGATCTCGCTGCCCATGAAGGAGAAGACGACGAGCAGTACGCCGGTGAGGATGGCGCCGGGTCCGTTCGGCAGGAAGCCGCCGTGCCCGGTCAGGTTGGAGAGGCCGGCCTTGTCGCTGTCGACGCCCGGCAGGACGCCGAAGACGGCCAGCGCGCCGACGACGATGAACGCTCCGATCGCCACGACCTTGATGCCGGCGAACCAGAACTCGAACTCGCCGTAGGAGCCGACGGAGACGAGGTTCGTGGCGGTCAGCACCACCATGACGATGAGCGCCCATCCCCACTGGGGCACGGCGGGGATCCAGCCTTCGAGGATCTTGGCGCCCGCGGTCGCCTCCACGGCGAGGACGACGACCCAGAAGAACCAGTACAGCCAGCCGATGGAGAACCCGGCCCAGTTGCCGAGCGCGCGGTCGGCGTGGGCGGAGAAGGAGCCCGAGGTCGGGTTGGCGGCGGACATCTCGCCGAGCATGCGCATGACGAGGACGACGAGTGTGCCGACGAGGGCGTACGACAGGAGGATGCCGGGGCCGGCGGTGGCGATGCCGGAGCTGGAACCCACGAACAGCCCCGCGCCGATGACGCCGCCGATGGCGATCATCGTCAGATGGCGGTTCTTGAGTCCGGCCTGGAGCCCGGACGCGTGCGGGTCGGGGCTCGTCTGGCCGCTTCCACCCTTCGACAGGGTCGGCTGGGAGGTCATATGACGGTATTCCTTTTCGCCGGGTGAGCGGTTTCCCGTACGAGCGGCGTACGAGTCGGTCCAGTGAATCCGAGGCGTTGGAATTCGTGAACCTTCGAAGCCCAATCGTTACTTCAGTTTTCCTTGAGCTTTGTAACACGCCCCACATTGCTCTGTCATGTGTGATATAGGGCACCCCGGACAGCGATGTGGGAAACCGCCGTGTCACACTCGGACCATGCGCGTGTATCTCGGCTCGGACCATGCGGGCTTCGAACTCAAGAACCACCTCGTCGAGTGGCTGAAGGCGGCGGGTCACGAGCCCGTCGACTGCGGACCGCACATCTACGACGCCCAGGACGACTACCCGCCCTTCTGCCTGCGTGCGGCAGAGCGCACGGCCGCGGACTCCGACGCCCTCGGCATCGTGATCGGCGGCTCCGGCAACGGCGAGCAGATCGCGGCGAACAAGGTGAAGGGCGTGCGGGCGGCCCTGGCCTGGAGCGAGGAGACCGCCTCGCTCGGCCGGCAGCACAACAACGCCAACGTCGTCGCGGTGGGCGCGCGCATGCACACGCAGGAGGAGGCGACGAAGTTCGTCGAGACCTTCCTCAACACCCCGTTCTCCGGCGACGAGCGGCACATCCGGCGCATCGACATGCTCACCGCCTACGAGACGACGGGCCACCTCCCGCCGATCCCGGCCCACCACCCGCAGCAGTAGCACCGCGGTCCCGGCCCGGGGGCGGTCCGCCCCCGGACTCCGCCTCTGCCGCCGCAGCGAGGTGTCCCCGGCCGGGGCTCCCGGCTCCTCCAGCCGCCCCGGCCGGACGGGAGCACGACCGGGCGGCGGACCGGCGGGACAGAACAGGAGGGGCGCACGGCACCCGCGCCCCTGACGACGGACGGCAGGGAAAGGAACACGGCCTGTGCCAGAGGGGCACACGATCCACCGACTCGCGCAGGACTACGCGGCCCGCCTCACCGGCGAGGTGGCCGTCTCCAGCCCCCAGGGCAAGTTCTCCGACGCCGCCGCCCTCCTCGACGGCGGCGCCCTGAAGACCGCCGACGCCCACGGCAAGCACCTCTTCCTCGGCTTCGGCGCCCCCACCGACCCGGAGCCCGACCCCACCTCCTGGGTGCACATCCACCTCGGCCTCTTCGGCAAGGTCGCCCTCGGCGACGCCCCCGCGCCCCCGCCCACGGACACCGTCCGGCTCCGCCTCGCCAACGCCACGTCGTACGCCGACCTGCGCGGCCCCACGGCCTGCGCGCTGATCACCGACGCCGAGAAGGCGGCCCTGCACGACCGCCTCGGCCCCGACCCGCTGCGCCCGGACGCCGACCCGGCCGCCGCCTACGCCCGCGTCCGCCGCAGCCGCACGACCGTCGCCGCCCTCCTGATGGACCAGAAGGTGGTCGCGGGCGTCGGCAACGTCTACCGGGCCGAGGTGCTCTTCCGGCACGGCATCGACCCCTACCGCGCCGGCCGGGACCTCACCCCCGCCGAATGGGACGCGATATGGGCCGACCTGGTGGCCCTCATGCGCGAGGGCGTCCGCAACAACCGCATCGACACCGTCCGCCCGGAACACACCCCGGAGGCGATGGGCCGCCCGCCGCGCGTCGACGACCACGGCGGCGAGGTGTACGTCTACCGCCGGGCCGACCAGCCCTGCCACCTGTGCGGCGGCGCGATCCGCACGGCCGACCTCGCCGCCCGCAACCTGTTCTGGTGCCCGGCCTGCCAGACGAACTGACGCGGCCGGACCGGAACGCCGCCCGTGCTCAGAACCCGTGCGGCAGCCACGGCGCCACCGCCGACCCGAAGCCCACCGACGCCTCCGCCAGCGCGCCGGGCCGCAGCTCCCGTACCCGCCCGGCGGCCGCCAGCGCGGCCAGCGGCACACCGCCGAGGTAGGCCGCCCCCAGGTCCCGTACGGACACGGCGAGGTCCGCGGCGTCCGGCGTCCTCTCGCAGGACGCGCCCTTCGGGTCCCCGCTCAGCCGCCAACGCCCCGTGTTCCACGGGCAGAACGCGTCCTCCACGTCGAACACCACGTCCACCGGCGCCTGGTACGTCCGGGCCCGCAGCGCCGCCCCGACGTCGACGAGCCGCAGGTACAGCCCGTCCCGCAGCCGCGGCCTGCACCGCCGGATGTCGGACACCAGGTACTGCCACGCGTCGTCGACAGGCCGCCCCCGCACCGTCAGCGTCGTCGTCAGGTCGATGCCGCACAGGAAGCGCCACAGCGCCGCCTCGCCCGCCGGATCCAGCGCGGCCAGGTCGTGCAGGAGCACCGTGCCCTCGGCCCCGGCGACGTCCCAGCCCGGCTTGACGCGGTAGCGGGCGTACCCGACGACCTCTCCCGCCCGCTCGGCGACCACGCACTGCAACGGGGACGCCCCGTCCCGCTCGCTCTCAGGGTCCAGCAGCGGCACCCGTTCCCAGCCAGGCTGCCGCGCCAGCATCCCCGGCCGGCCCGGTACGGTCCGCGCGTACACCGCCTCGCACGCCCCCAGCACGCCCTCGGGCGCCGCGTACCGCAGCCGTACGCCGTCGGTACCCGCCGGGACCGACAGCCCGGCCCGGACCGTGTCGATCTCGGCGTGGAGCTGGAACGTCGCGGCCCCGTACCCGAAGCGGCCGTAGATCGCGGGCTCGGAGGCGGTCAGCACCGCCAGCGACTCCCCCCGGGAGCGCACGTCGTCCAGCTGCCTGCGCATCATCGACGTCAGCACCCCGCGCCGCCGATGGGTCGCGGCCACCCCGACCATCGTGATCCCCGCCGCGGCCACCGGGGAGCCGCCGGGCACGGTGATCCGGAAGCTGAACGCGCCCGCCGTACCCACGCACGCGTCCCCGTCCCAGACACCGAGGGACCGGTCGAACTCGGTCAGCGCGTACCACGCCTCCCGCTCCTCGGGGGCCTCCGGGACACCCCCGAAGGCGCGGACCAGGGTGTCGTACCACGGGTCCCACTCGTCCTTCCGCAGTACCCTCGGCTCCGTCACATGGTCACTGGTCATGCGCCATGCCTATCAGCGCGCCCCGGAACGGACCAACGAATTTCGCCCAGGCGGCAGCGCGGCGGCGTTCCGTGGCGTTCACTGTGAAGTCGGGTCCCGGTTCGCGGTGCGGCCGGGTCCCGGACGGGGGACAAGCGGGACCTCCCGTGCCAAGCGGCAGGTCCGATGGATAGGGTCCCGGACTAATGGCAGCAGGACGAGAGCGGCGCGCGGAAGCCGAGACGTTCACGGCCCGGTTGAAGAAGCAGTGGCACCGGGTCCGCGTCGGCGTGCGCAGATCCGCCGTCGACTACTTCCGCGGCAACGGCTCGGACTGGGTCGCGTTCGGCGGTCTGCTGCTGACCGTCCCGCTGATCGCCTCCCTGACACTGGCCGACTCCGTCTGGTTCTCACCGGCCGCACTCGTCCTGCCGATCGTCGCGGGCGGGCTGCTGCTGCGCCCGGCGAGCCTGCTCGCCCTGTACGCGGCGGCGGCCACGGCCCTCATCGTGGAGTCGGTGCGGCTCGGCCCGTACACCGGCGGCCCGTCCCGGGTCACCCCGGGCGTGGTGCTGGTGGTCGCGGCCTGCGGCTTCTTCGGGCTGCTGATCGCGCAGTTCCGCAGCCGGGTCGGCGTGCCCTGGCGGCGCGGCGGGACCATGCTGTTCGACCTGCGCGAACGCATCCGCGTGCAGAGCAAGCTGCCCCATCTGCCGGAGGGCTGGCACCGTGAGATGGCGCTGCGCCCGGCCGGCGGGCAGTCCTTCTCCGGCGACTTCGTCGTCGCCGCCCTGACCAACGGCGGCCGCACCCTGGAGGTCGTCCTCACGGACGTCTCGGGCAAGGGCATGGACGCCGGCTCGCGGGCGCTGCTGCTGTCGGGCGCTTTCGGCGGCCTGCTGGGCTCGCTGCCCCCGCACGCGTTCCTGCCCGCCGCGAACGGCTACCTGCTCCGCCAGGACTGGGACGAGGGTTTCGCCACGTCGATCCACCTGGTCCTCGATCTGGACTCCGGCGACTACGAGTTGTACTCCGCCGGCCATCCGCCGGGGCTGCAGCTGAGCGCGGGCAGCGGCCGCTGGGAGGAGAAGGCCGCCGAGGGCCCGCTCCTGGGCGTGTACGACGGCGCCCAGTTCGACCCCGTCAAGGGCTCCCTGCGGCCCGGCGACGTGCTGATGCTCTTCACCGACGGCCTGGTGGAGACGGCCGACCGCGACATCGTCGAGGGCATCGACCGCCTCACCGGCGAGGCCGACCGTTATGTCGCGGGCGGCTTCCACGGGGCCGCCTGGCATCTGATCGAGGCGGTCGCGAAGGACGTCAACGACGACCGCGCGCTGCTGCTGATCTGCCGCGAGGGGCCGACCGCGCAGGCACTGCGCTAGAGGTCGTCCGGCGGCGGACCAGGCTGGAGGGGGCCGACGGCCCCCGCAGGCACCGGCGTACCCCGCGCTCGTCCCGGGGACACTGGGGCCATGACCGAGACGCACACGCCGCTCACCCTGGCGGAGACCGAGGCAGTCGCCCGCGCCGCCCACGCCGGCCGGACGGACAAAGCGGGCCGGCCCTACGCCGAGCACCTGGAGGCCGTCGCGGAGGGCGTCCGCACCCGCGGCGGCGACGCCGACCAGATCGCGGCGGCCTGGCTGCACGACGCCGTCGAGGACGACGCCCTGCCGGAGACGTGGCTGCGCGAGGCCGCGCTGAGCCGCCGTACGAAGGCCATCGTGCGCGCGGTCACCAGGCGGGCGGGGGAGGCCCCGGAGGCGTACGCGCGGCGCATCCTCGCCACGCCGGGCGCGCTGCTGGTGAAGGAGGCGGACCTGGCGCACAACGCGGACCCGGCCCGTCTCGCGGTCCTCGACGAGGCCACCCGGACCCGGCTGACCGGGAAGTACGCCCGCATGCGCGCGCTCCTCGGCCTCACCGCGCCCCTCTAGTGCCGCGGCAGGCAACGTTTGCCCGTCAAGGAGCGGCGTCCGGTGCGTGCTCTCGGCGTGCCGGCCGGACGCCCTCGTACTGGATGTACTC
>NZ_JBSFNN010000148.1:0-7379 GCF_053587115.1 Streptomyces sp. NPDC003697 | reverse complement strand
CAGGGGGTACCCCCACTCGCCGCACCGGCCGGAAGCCCGAGTACATCCAGTACGAGGGCGTCCGGCCGGCACGCCGAGAGCACGCACCGGACGCCGCTCCTCGACGGGCAAACGTTGCCTGCCGCGGCACTAGTTGTACTGCCCAGGGACGTTGGTCAACCTGGTGATGGGTGGCCAGGAGGTGGCCCGGGTGGTGGGCAGTCCCGGAACCGGGGGTGGAAGGTGCCGGCCGGTCCGCCGCGGGCCGTACGTCCATTCGCGTCACCCGGCCGTCCACGCCGAAGCGGTGGATGTGTTCGACCGTTCCGGCCCAGCGGTCGCCCTCCGCGTCCCGCCGATCGAGCCGCACGGTCGCCACCACGGCCTCGCCGTCCCCGTCCCGGCGCAGCCTCTCCAGCCGTACCGGCGGGTGCCCGGTCGCGAACTGCCGTGCCCCGTACGCCCGGACCTCCTCACGGCCATGGAGGCGGACGCCGTCCAGCAGGTCCGGCCGGTCGACGCCGGGTGCCAGGCACTCCGCAACGATCGGGTCCCGGTCGTCGGTCGGGAAGAGTTCGCATGCGGCGCAGCAAGGCGTCCCGCGCTGCCGCAACGGGCTCCGCCGTCGCCATCCTCAGTTCCCCGCCACGGACCTCACCGCGACCGGTATCGGCGTGGAGCCGCTGATCAGTTCCAGCGTCAGGCCGGCGGTCGCCGGGGTGTCCAGCAACTCGGCCAGGACGGCGGCCACGTCGTCGCGGGGGACCGTGCCCGGGCCGGTGTGGGCCTCCAGGCGGACGAGGCCGGTGCCGGGGTCGTTCGTGAGGGAGCCGGGGCGCAGGATCGTCCAGTCCAGGGCCTCCTGGGCGCGGACGTAGTCGTCCGCCTCGCCTTTGGCCCGCAGGTACACGTCGAAGACGTCGTCGCCCGGGTGCCGCGCGTCCGCCCCCATCGACGACACGACCAGGTGGCGCCGCACGCCCGCGCGGACGGCCGCGTCCGCGAACAGGATCGCCGCGCCCTTGTCCACCGTCAGCTTGCGGGCCGCGCCGCTGCCCGGACCCGCGCCCGCCGCGAAGACCGCCGCGTCCGCGCCGCGCAGCCGCTCCGCGACCTCCTCGACCGACGCGGACTCCAGGTCCAGCACGATCGGTTCGGCGCCGGCCTCGCGCAGGTCGTCGGCCTGTTCGGCGCGGCGGATGATTCCCGCCGCCTCGTCTCCGCGCGCGGCGAGCAGACGCTCCAGCCGCAGCGCGATCTGACCATGACCACCAGCGATGACGATGCGCATGTCTCCGACCGTACGCCTGTTTCCCCGCATGTGCCCGTACGCCCGGACGGCCGCACCAGCCAGGCGACTTCAGCCCTGCACCGCGAGCTCAGGACCCGGCGTTTCGGCGCCTTCGCAGGGCGGCACCGTGCGCACGCGGCGTGCGCCGGGCCGCGCGCCGACACAGGCGACCTCGTGCGGCGGGCACCGGGCCCCACGCCGCGCTGACGACCTCGTGCGGCGACACCCGGGCCCCGCGCCAGGCGGCCTCGTGCGCCAGGCGCCAGGCGCCCGGTCCCGCGCCGCACCCGCCGGCCCCGTACCGCAGGCGACGACCCCGCGCGGCACCCTGGGCCCCCCGGTCCCGCCGGGTCCTCACAGTGCCCGCCCGGGACAGGGAAGGCACCCCCGTCGTTCAGCGCCCGTCCGGGCGGCGACCGTCACGACACCTCCCCGCGCCCCTGCCGCGGCAGTCCCGGGTCCACCCCCGCCGCCGCGTCGCAGAACTCCCGTACCGCGCTCGTCCGCGCCACGACCCGGCCCCGGTGCACCACGATCCGGCTGTAGGCGAGTGACAGCGCCCCCGCCAGCCGGTCACCGCGCACCGCGAGGAGCTCCGCCGGGAAACCGGCCTCCACCCGCACCTCGGGCAGCCCCAGCACCGCGCGGGCGCGCGCACTCACCGCCTCGTAGGCGTCCTCGGGCCGCAGCCCGTGGCGTGAGGCCAGCAGGTACGCGGCCTCCAGCGGGTCCCCGCGCCCGACCGGGTTCGACACGTCCCGCAGGGCGCCGCTGCCCGCGGCCACGCGCACCCCGGCCGCCCGCAGCAGCCGCACCGGCGCGGTGCCGCGGCCCTCGACGCTCCCGCAGCCGCCCTGCGGCAGGCACACCACCGTCACCCCGGCGGCGGCCAGCTGGTCCGCGGTCCGCGCAGCCACCTCGACGGGCAGCCGTGCCAGGCCGCCGCACGGTCCGAGCGTGACGCCGGGGCGCAGCCCGCCCGCCATCGCCGCGATGCGCGCCAGGCGGGCCGGGTCGGTGCCGTCGGTGTGCAGGTCCACCGGGCAGCCGTGCTCGGAGGCGACCTCGAGGACCGCCTCGACGTAGCCCGTGGGGTCGGGGTCCACGTCGGGACAGCCGCCCACCACGCCGGCGCCCATCTTCACCGCGTCCCGCAGCATCGCCAGCCCGTCCGTCCCGGCCGCGCCGGTCAGTACCCGCGGCACCGCCACCGTCGTCAGCTCCGTGAGGCCGCGCAGGGCCCGCCGGGCCTGCAGGACGGCGCCCAGGGCACCGAGTCCCTGGACGTCGCCGACGCGCACGTGTGCGCGCAGCGCGGTCGCCCCGTGCCCGAGCTGCAGCAGCGCGGCCTCGGTCGCCCGGCGCTGGACGTCCTCCGCGTCGTACGGGACGGGGCCGAAACTGTCGGCGGTCAGGGCGGTGTCGCCGTGCGCGTGGGGTTCGGCGGGGGCCGGCAGCAGCAGGTAGCCGCCGAGGTCCAGCCGGGTTCCTCCGTCGTCCGGTCCGCCGGGCCCGCCGGGTCCCAGGCTGCCGGCCGTGCCGACGGCCTCGACGCGTCCGGCGACCAGCCGTACGTCCACGATCCGCCCGTCCGTCAGCCGCGCCCCGCACAACAGCAACCGGCCGGGGTCGGGCGGCCCCGGCGTCCCCGCACCCTCCGGCTCGCCCGGGCAACCCGACGAGCCGGACGGGCCCGACGAGACCGACGGACCCGACAGGTTCGAGGGCCCCGGACAGCCGGACGACCCGGAGGAGTCCGGGGCCCCCGCCGGCTCCGAGGAGCCGGAGACGCCCGACGCGGGCGAGGGGGCAGGCGGCGGCTGGCTTTCGGGCATCGCGCTCCAGGGACGACGGGTGCTCCAGGTGCACGGACACGGACGCGGATACGGACGGGACACACGGACACGGACAGGGACACGGGCACGACTCGCGGCTGCGCCGAAGGCGCAAGATCACGCAGAGTGAGTCGAGCCTAGGACGGCGGCCCGTCCCGGAGGGGGAGGAGCGCAATAGTCGTACCGGCGTGGTCCGCCCGGCGCCGCGGCTGCTCCCTGCCGCGGGTGCGGGACGCCGCAGCGCCAGTCGGGTGACGGGGCGAGGCGGGGCCCGCGGAACGGATTTGGGTGAACGGCGGCGGACCGTGTAATGTCTTCATCGCTCGCCCCAATAGCTCAGTCGGCAGAGCGTCTCCATGGTAAGGAGAAGGTCAACGGTTCGATTCCGTTTTGGGGCTCTGGTGTGTGAGGTTCCCGTCGCGAGGCGGGACCTGATCACATCAAAGCGGTGTAGCTCAGTCGGTAGAGCAAGCGGCTCATAATCGCTGTGTCACCGGTTCAAGTCCGGTCACCGCTACTCACAGTAGCCGATTGCGGGGTCGGTCCTTCGATCGGCTACTCTTCTTTGCGTTAAGTAAGTCCATCCGTTCGTCAAGGAGCACTCACGTGGCTGCCACCGACGTCCGCCCGAAGATCACGCTGGCCTGCGTGGAGTGCAAGGAGCGGAACTACATCACCAAGAAGAACCGGCGTAACAACCCGGACCGTCTTGAGATGAAGAAGCACTGCCCGCGTTGCAATGCGCACACCGCGCACCGCGAGACGCGATAAAAAAGGCTCATACATGAGGCCGCCCCCGTAACCAGGGGGGCGGCCTCATGTTGTTTCCTGATGACGTTCCCTCGTGCGGTCCCACCGCACGTCACCGCACGTGACACCAGGAGGTGCCGAGCCATGGCGCTCGACCAGTCCTTCGTGGGGCGGTCCTACCCGCCCACCGCCCCCTACGAGGTGGGCAGGGAGAAGATCCGTGAGTTCGCGGAGGCCGTGGGGGACGCCAACCCGGCCTACACGGACCCGGAGGCCGCCAAGGCGCTCGGCCACTCCGACGTGATCGCACCGCCGACGTTCGTGTTCGCGATCACCTTCAAGGCCGCCGGACAGGTCGTCCAGGACCCGCAGCTCGGCCTCGACTACAGCCGCGTCGTGCACGGCGACCAGAGGTTCGTCTACCGGCGGCCCGTGCGCGCCGGTGACCGGCTGATGGTCACCTCGACGATCGAGGCGATCAAGTCCCTGGCCGGCAACGACATCCTGGACATCCGCGGCGAGGTGCACGACGAGGCGGGCGAGCACGTCGTGACCGCCTGGACCAAGCTCGTGGCCCGCGCGGCCGGGGAGGCGTGAGGCGATGACCGCGAAGATCGCGTACGACGACGTCGAGGTCGGCACCGAGCTGCCGGCGCAGACCTTCCCCGTGACCCGCGCCACTCTGGTGCAGTACGCGGGTGCCTCCGGCGACTTCAACCCGATCCACTGGAACGAGAAGTTCGCCAAGGAGGTCGGGCTGCCGGACGTGATCGCGCACGGCATGTTCACCATGGCCGAGGCGGTCCGCGTCGTCACCGACTGGCTGGGCGACCCGGGTGCCGTCGTCGAGTACGGCGTGCGCTTCACCAAGCCGGTCGTCGTCCCGAACGACGACGAGGGTGCCACGATCGAGGTCAGCGGCAAGGTCGCGGCCAAGCTCGACGACAACGCCGTCCGGGTCGACCTCACCGCCACCAGCGGCGGCCAGAAGGTCCTGGGCATGTCCCGGGCGGTCGTGCGTCTGGCGTGAGCCTGCCGGCTCGGGCCGTACGGAAGTGACCGCGAAGCGTCGGCGGTGAGGGGCGTCCGCATCCGGCGGCGCCCCTCACCCGTCCCGACGGCGGCCGCCGACGGGCGGCGGCCCCACCGGACACCTCTCAAGGCGGTGCTGTCGGTGCCGTCTCGTAGTCTTGGGGCCGTGCAGGAACTCCACGACGCGCCCCTGGCCCCGCTGACCACCTTCCGGCTCGGCGGCCCCGCGACCCGGCTGATCACCGCGACCACCGATGCCGAGGTGATCGACGCCGTCCGCGAGGCCGACACCGCCGGCACGCCGCTGCTGGTCATCGGCGGCGGCTCGAACCTGGTCATCGGCGACAAGGGCTTCGACGGCACCGCCCTGCGCATCGCCACCCGCGGCTTCACCCTGACCGGTACGACGCTGGAGGTGGCCGCCGGCGAGGTGTGGGCCGACGCCGTCGCCCGCACCGTCGAGGCGGGGCTCGCCGGTGTCGAGTGCCTGTCCGGGATCCCGGGCTCCGCGGGTGCCACGCCGATCCAGAACGTCGGTGCGTACGGCCAGGAGGTCTCCTCGACGATCACCGAGGTCGTCGCCTACGACCGCCGGGCCGGCCGGACGGTGACGCTCACGAACGAGGAGTGCGCGTTCTCCTACCGCCACAGCCGCTTCAAGGCCGACCCCGAGCGGTACGTGGTCCTGCGGGTCCGCTTCCTGCTGGAGGACGCGGACGGACTGTCGGCGCCGGTCAAGTACGCCGAGACCGCCCGGGTCCTCGGCGTGCGGGCGGGCGACCGCGTGCCGCTCGCCACCGCCCGCGACACCGTGCTGAAGCTGCGCGCCGGCAAGGGCATGGTGCTCGACGCCGAGGACCACGACACCTGGTCGGCCGGCTCCTTCTTCACCAACCCGATCCTCACGGACGCGGAGTTCGCCGCTTTCCGCGCGCGCGTGCGGGAGCGGCTGGGGGACGGCGTCGAGCCGCCCGCGTACCCGGCAGGGGAGGGGCACACCAAGACCTCCGCGGCGTGGCTGATCGACAAGGCCGGATTCGCCAAGGGCTACGGGACCGGCCCGGCCCGTATCTCCACCAAGCACACCCTCGCGCTGACCAACCGGGGCGAGGCGACCACGGAGGACCTGCTGGCGCTGGCCCGAGAGGTCGTGGCGGGGGTCCGCGAGGCCTTCGGCGTCACGCTGGTGAACGAGCCGGTGACGGTCGGCGTGAGCCTCTGACCCCGCCGGCCTTCCGGCGACGGCCGTTCCGGCACCGCAAGAGGCAAGCACCGCAAGACGCAAGACACCGCAGACGCCGCCGGCACCCGGGGCGGCCGCCGCCCCGGAGGCGCTCCGCCCCCGGTCGTCAGGTGACCGGGCCGGCCAGCCAGTCGTCGACTCCCGACAGGAGCTTCGTGCGCACGTCCCCCGGGGCGGCCGAGGCGCGGATCGACTGGCGAGCCAGTTCCGCGAGCTGCTCGTCCGTGAAGCCGTGGTGGCGGCGGGCGATCTCGTACTGGGCTGCCAGCCGGGAGCCGAACAGCAGGGGGTCGTCCGCGCCCAGGGCCATCGGAACCCCCGCCTCGAACAGCGTCCGCAGCGGGACGTCCTCCGGCTTCTCGTACACGCCGAGCGCCACGTTCGACGCCGGGCAGACCTCGCAGGTGACCCCCCGGTCCGCGAGGCGGCGCAGCAGCCGCTCGTCCTCCGCCGCACGCACCCCGTGACCGACCCGGGTGGCGCGCAGGTCGTCCAGGCAGTCGCGGACCGACGCCGGGCCCGTCAGCTCGCCCCCGTGCGGCGCCGAGAGCAGGCCGCCCTCCCGGGCGATGGCGAAGGCCCGGTCGAAGTCGCGGGCCATGCCCCGGCGCTCGTCGTTGGAGAGGCCGAACCCGACCACGCCGCGGTCCCGGTAGCGCACGGCGAGACGGGCGAGCGTCCGGGCGTCCAGGGGGTGCTTCATGCGGTTGGCGGCGACCAGGACGCGCATGCCGAGGCCCGTCTCCCACGAGGCCTCCTCGACCGCGTCGAGGATGACCTCCATCGCCGGGATCAGACCGCCCAGCCGGGGGGCGTACGACGTCGGGTCCACCTGGATCTCCAGCCAGCCCGAGCCGTCCTTCACGTCCTCCTCGGCCGCCTCCCGCACCAGCCGCCGGATGTCCTCCGGCTCCCTCAGGCACGAGCGGGCCGCGTCGTACAGGCGCTGGAAGCGGAACCAGCCCCGCTCGTCCGTCGCCCGCAGCCGCGGGGGCTCGCCGCCGACCAGCGCCTCGGTCAGCGCCTCGGGCAGCCGCACGCCGTACTTGCCGGCCAGCTCCAGCAGGGTGGCGGGCCGCATCGACCCGGTGAAGTGCAGGTGCAGATGGGCCTTCGGCAGCTCAGAGAGATCACGTACACGCTCCATCCAAGGATCCTGCCGCACGCTCCGGGTGTCCCGGTAGCCGTTTCCCCTTTCGTGGTCTTGCTCGCACACAGGAACGGGCCGCCTCCCCGCAGGGAGGCGGCC
>NZ_JBSFNN010000147.1:0-7665 GCF_053587115.1 Streptomyces sp. NPDC003697 | reverse complement strand
GATCTGCTCTCGGCGTGCCGGCCGGACGCCCTCGTACTGGATGTACTCGGGCTTCCGGCCGGTGCGGCGAGAGGGCTTGCCGGGCGTCGCGACGGGGCGAACGTTGCCTGCCGCGGCACTAGCCGCTGGCCCGGCGAGGGCGGGTGCGCCTCGCGGGGCCGGTACGCCGAGCCGCCCGTATGCGGGTGTCGCATACGGGCGGCTGCGCGGGTTCCGGCGTCGTGGGCCGCGTGGGCGGACGTGCGGCGGAGGGTGCCGTGACTCAGTCGGCGGCGGGCTGTGCCGTGACCGGTGCGGGGGCGGCGGCCGCCGACGCCGTGGCGGCCACCGGCACGGCCGTGGCGCGGGCGCGGGCCGGCACGAGGGAGGAGACCGTGCTCATCCGGGTGGGGACGGTGACGGTGGGAGGGGCCGTCCTCTGCCCCGGACGGGAAGCGCGGGCGGGGGCGGCGGCCGACAGTATGCGCCGGGCCTCCTGCAGCGCCGCTGCGACCTCACGGGTTCCGGTGGAGACGCACAGGGTGTACGCCAGATCCTGCGCGCACCGGCCGGGCACGCCGGCCGCGCTCGCGCGCTCCTCGGCGAGCGCCGCGTGGTACTCGGTGACGAGCTTGCGCAGGACTTCGGGGTGGGGGGTCAGCACTCGGTCACGCTCCATGACTCGTCGAGCATCGTTCCGGCCGGAGCCCGGCAGGCGCCGACTCCGGGAAGTTCAGATGGCCGCCGGTCGCGGCCCCGGGCCGCGGCGGTTGCCGCGGTCCGCCAGCACCTCGTCGCGGACGCGGGCGCAGCTCCGGCTGATGAGCCGGGAGACGTGCATCTGGGAGATCCCCAGCCGGTCGGCGATACGACTTTGTGTCATGTCCTCGAAAAAGCGCATGTAGAGGATGGCCCGTTCGCGTTCGGGAAGCCGGCGCAGGCCCTCCTTGGCGGACTCGCGGTCGACGACGACGTCGTAGGAGCCGTCCGACGTGCCGAGCGTGTCGGCGAGGCTGTACCCGTCGCCCCCGGCGGACAGTTCGGCGTCGAGGGACAGGGTGCTGAAGCTGTCCAGGGCCTCCATCCCCGTGCTGACCTCGTCCTCGGTCAGCCCGGTGTGGGCGGCGATGTCGGCGACCGACGGCTCGGGGCTGCCGGGGTTCTGGGTCAGTTCGCGGCGGGCCACACGGACCTTGTTGCGCAGTTCCTGGACGCGGCGGGGTACCCGCAGGGCCCACATCCGGTCCCGGAAGTGCCGCTTGACCTCGCCGGTGATGGTCGGCACGGCGTAGCTCTCGAAGGCCCCGCGAGCCGGGTCGAACCGGTCGATGGCCTTGACCAGTCCCAGCGCCGCTACCTGACGCAGGTCCTCGATGGACTCCCCCCGGTCGCGGAAGCGGCCGGCGATGCGATGGGCCATGGGCAGCCACGCGGTCACGAGCTCGTCGCGAGCGGCGTCCCGTGCTGGGCCGGGTTCGAGTGCGGCCAGCCGCTCGAAGAGTGCCGCGGTGTCGGGAGCGTCGTCGTGGGATCGCCGCGTGCGCGTGGCGGCCTGGTCGTCGGGCGTACGGCTGGCGGCCTGGTCGTCGGGGGTGCCGGGACGGCTTGTCGACATATCGATGAGCATGCGGGATAGCTCCTGAACGGTGGTCTCAGGGATGTACCGCGGGATGGATGCTGTCCGGATCACACGGAGGGCCCGGAGCAGCCGTATCGCTCCCGTTGGCGCGCCTCCGGTCCGAAGCACGGAATTCCGTCTGCCCTTGCCCCGAAGCGGCAAACTCCGCTTCTTCGGGAATTCTTTGCAAGCGGCAACTCTCCTCTGCATCATGCCTCAGGAACGCCGAAAGCGGCGGTCAAGGCAGGGGCACCACGGCGCTGACGCACTTGCCGCCGGACGGCAGGCCGGACACCTGGACGTCACGCGCGAGCCGGCACACGATCGGCCATCCGCGGCCTCCTACCCGGCGCCTGCCGTGCCGGTCGACGGGTGGCTGGACGACCGGCGGCCGGTCGCTGCGGTCGCTGACGCACACCCGCACCCCGCAGCCGACGACGTCGACGTGGAAGTCGGTCACACCGCCGCCGTGGAGTATCGCGTTGGTCGTCAGCTCCGAGGCGACGAGCTGGGCGTCGGAGAGGGCGTCCCGGTCACAGGGCGTGCCGTTGGCGCGGCACTGCTCGGCGATCGCCCGCTCCACCGCCCGCCGCACCTCGGCCGGTTCGCACGACCGGGGCTCCCCGGGGCGGCCGGCGTGGTGAGTGTCGAGAGTGGATGTGGTCGTGTGCCGTTCGCACATTCCTCGCTCCCCGTTGATGATGGAAGGAAGCCGGACCCGGCCGGAACTCCGCGGTCGGGTCCTGCGCGCGGTCGCCGGCGAACGGGCGGTGATCAGGTGACGCGGTCGGTCCGCCGGTGGTCACCCGGGGCGGTCCGCCCGATCCGCCCGTCGCACGGGCACCGCGGGTCTCACTGGTCCGGCTGACCCTTCCGGGCCCCCGTCAAACGCGGCAGACCTCCCCGGTCCCGTGCGGCGGCCATCGGGACGCCGCGTTGCGGGTATCCGGTGTGCATGACCGATGTCGTGGACTCAGACGAGTTGTTGCGGCGCATGCAACGCGCCAGGACCTGCGCCGCCGAGGAGGAGCGGGCGTGGCGCTCGCGCCGGGACTCCGCCGGCCCGGCCGACGCCGACGGCCGGCAGGAGGCCGCCGTGCGCGTGATGGCCTACGAGACCGTCCTCAGAGTGCTGGACGAGATCCTCACCCCGGGCCGGCACGGCGAGGAGGACGGCCCGGACCCGTCCGCCGTGACGTGAACCGGGTCACGTGACCCGGTTCCGGTGACGGAACACCGCGCGAGATGGTTTATTGTTCATCCATAAGCGGCGACGGGGTCGACTGGAACCGTCCTCCGTACGCCGCCGCATACGGCCCTGGCTGGCTTCCCCCGTCCAGCCAGGGCTTTTTTCTGCCCAAGTGCCTCCGCCGAACCGCTCACCGCGCGGCCGCCCGGCCGGCGCGGGTCGTGGAGGGTCTGCCGCGGAAAGCCGCCTCCGCCGAGGTGCCCGGGGCGCCGGCAGCGGCTGGAATGGGCGTAGGCAAGTGCGCTGAACCATCGCCGGCGAGGAGCCCCGCGACATGACCAGAGCCACGAAACTCCTGAGCGCCCTCCCTCAGCCGCAGCGGCAGCGCCTGATGACGCTGGCTCGCGAGGTCTCCTTTCCCGAGGACGCGAGGATCTTCGAGGCCGGCAGGACGGCCGACCGTTTCTGGGTCATCCGTTCCGGTGCCGTCTCCCTCGACCTCCAGGTGACGCCCCTGCGCCGGGTCACCGTCGCCAGCCTCGGCTCCGGGGACCTGCTCGGCTGGTCGTGGCTCTTCCCCCCGTACCAGTGGGACTTCGGCGCCGAGGCCTTCAGTCCCGTTCGCGCCTACGAGTTCGACGCGCGGTCGGTGCTCGACCTGTGCGAGGAGGATCCCGCGCTCGGTCTCTCGCTCATGCGGCTCGTCGCAGAGATCCTCGCCCACCGCCTGGAGGCCACCCGGGTGAAGCTGATGGAGCAGTACACGCTCCACCCCCGCCGCGGGACCGTGTAGAGCCGTTCGCTCGCTGCGGGCCCGGGGCCCCCGCCACCCGGCCCCGGGATCAGACGCGGTAGCGGCGCAGCGCCGGCACCGCCGCCGCCAGGAGCAGCATCAGCACCACGACCAGCAACCCGCCCCCCGCGACGGCCGCGCGGGGACCGAAGGCCGAGCCCGCGGTGCCGTGCAGCACGTCGGCAAGGCGCGGACCGCCCGCGACGACGACCGTGAAGACGCCCTGCATGCGGCCGCGCATGTCGTCGGTGGCGGCGGACAGCAGGATCGCGCCCCGGAAGACCATGGACACCATGTCGGCGACTCCGGCGGCGGCCAGGAACACCACGGCGATCCACAGGTTGCGGCTCAGCCCGCTCCCGGCGACGGCCGCTCCCCAGGCCACGACGGCGCCGATGACCATCCAGCCGTGCCGGCGGGCCCGCGAGAACGTGCCGCTGAACAGACCGCCGATCACCGCGCCCACGGGGATCGCCGCGAACAGCAGACCCAGCGAGAGCCCCTCACCGAAGGACACGTAGGTCTCGGCGGCCAGCTGCGGGAACAGGGCGCGGGGCATGCCGAAGACCATGGCGACGATGTCGGCGAGGAAGGACAGCAGCAGCACCTTGTGCCCGGAGATGTACCGGAACCCCTCGGCTACCTGGCGCCAGCCTGCGCGCCGCGCGCCGGCGCCCGTCAGGGGCGGCAGCGACGGCAGGCACACCACGGCCCACACCGTGACGCACAGCGCCAGGGCGTCGACGAGGTACAGCTCGGGCAGTCCGACCACGGGTATGAGCGCACCGGCGAGCAGTGGTCCGGCCACCAGTCCCGTCTGCATGACCGTGGAGCCGAGGGCGTTGGCCGCGGGCAGTTCCTCCGGAGGCACCAGTCGGGCGATGGAGGCGTTGCGGGCCGGTGAGTTGAGCCCGAAGAAGGCCTGCTGCAGTGCGAGCAGGACCATCAGCGTCGCGACCGAGTCCAGCCGGGTGACGGCCTGCAGCCAGAACAGCAGCGAGGTGACGGCGATGCCGCTGTTGGTGATCAGCAGCAGCTTGCGGCGGTCCATCGTGTCGGCCACCGCTCCGCCCCACAGCGCGAAGACCACCATCGGCAGCAGGCCGGCGAGGCTCGCGTAGCCCACCCACGCCGAGGAGCCCGTGATGTCGTAGATCTGTTTGGGCACGGCCACCGCGGTGAGCTGACTGCCCACGGCGGTGACGATGGTCGACGACCACAGCCTGCGGTAGGCGGGGCGGCGCAGGGGGCGGGTGTCCATCGCCCAGCGGCGCCAGCCGCGCCGGACGGGTCCGGCGGCGTCCGGGTCCCCCGGCCGGTCCCCGGTTCGGTCCCCGGCCGGGGTCCCGGTGCCGCTGTCGGTGCTCTCGCTGGTGTCCACGTGCATCCTGGTTGCTTGTTACATCTTTCGGTTCGGGTTCACTATGGCAGCACCGGCCGGGTCCTTCAGGAGCACGGTCGGCTCCAGGCCCGCGCGGGTGGCCTACGGCCGCTCCCGCCCGGCGTCCTCCCTCACCACCCGTAGCCGTGCCTCCGCGCTGTCCAGGAGCATGTCCAGGGCCGTCGGATAGGCACTGGTGACCATCCGGGCCGCCAGCAGCGGGGCCGCCTCGGCGATCCGGGGGTGGGACTCGGCCGGCAGCCGGGCGTACGTCGAGCGCCACATCCCCTCGTCGGCGCGCAGCGCCGCGCTGGGCAGGGCCAGGGCGGCGGCGTCCAGCGCCGCGAAGGCCAGGGTCTGGTCGACGAAGGCGTGGTAGATCCGGACCGTCTCAGGCAGGGGGAAGCCGGCCGTGCGCAGAATGCCGAGGACGGCCTCGTCGGCGGCCAGTTCGTTGGCGCGCCCGGTGACCCGGCTGGCGGTCACCTGCGCGGCCTGCGGATGGGCGACGTAGGCCGCGTGGATCCGCAGCCCGAGGGCGCGCAGGTCGGCCCGCCAGTCCCCGGTGGCCCGCCAGCCGCGCAGGGCCTGCCCGACGAGCGCGTCGCCGATGGCGAGGACCAGGTCGTCCATGCCACGGAAGTAGCGGTACAGGGTGCTCGGGTCGCAGTCGAGGGCGTGGCCCAGCCGGCGAGCGGTCAGCCCGGCTTGGCCGTGCTCCCGCAGCAGGCGCAGTGCGGTGTCGACGATCAGCCGCTCGGACAGCACGGTTCCGCCTCTGGTGGGCCGGCGCCGCCGCCGTCTGTCCTCGGGCACGACCTGTTTGGGCACGACGGACCTCCCTGCGCGCTTATGCCAACGCCATTGACCTTACGCGACCGGCGGGCGTTGGATCGGCCCCGGGGAGCGCGCCCCGTTCCGAACCGAGGGACTCCGTGCCGGCCGGCAGGCCCGCGCGGGACCCGAAACCCATAGAGACCTTCAGGGAGTTCCTGCCATGCGTGTACTGCTCGTGGGCGCCGGTGGTGTGGGCACCGCCATCACCCGGATCGCGGCCCGCCGTCCGTTCTTCGAGGCCATGGTCGTCGCCGACTACGACCCCGCCCGGGCCGGCGCCGCCGTCGCCGCCCTCGGTGACGACGCCCGCTTCCTCGCCGAGCGCGTGGACGCCGCGGACGAGGCGGCGGTGCGGGAGCTGCTGGCGCGGCACGACTGCGACGTCCTGCTCAACGCCACCGATCCGCGCTTCGTCATGCCCCTGTTCCGGGCCGCCCGCGCGGCCGGCGCGAGCTATGTCGACATGGCGATGTCCCTGTCCCGGCCGCACCCCGAGCGGCCCTACCAGGAGTGCGGGGTCCGGCTCGGCGACGAGCAGTTCGCCGCGGCGGCCGACTGGGAGCGGGCGGGCGCGCTGGCGCTGGTCGGCATGGGCGTGGAGCCCGGGCTGTCGGACGTGTTCGCGCGGTACGCGGCCGACGAACTGTTCGACGAGATCGAGGAGATCGGTGTCCGCGACGGCGCGAACCTCACCGTCGACGGACTGGACTTCGCGCCCTCGTTCAGCATCTGGACGACCATCGAGGAGTGCCTCAATCCGCCCGTCGTCTACGAGGCGGGCCGCGGCTGGTTCACCACGGAACCGTTCAGCGAGCCGGAGGTGTTCGACTTCCCGGAGGGCATCGGCCCGGTGGAGTGCGTGAACGTCGAGCACGAGGAGGTCCTGCTCGTCCCGCGCTGGATCGACGCGCGGCGCGTGACCTTCAAGTACGGGCTGGGCGCCGAGTTCGTCGAGACGCTGAGGACCCTGCACCGGCTGGGCCTGGACCGCACCGAGCCGGTGACGGTGCCCGGCGCGGCGGGCCCCGTCACCGTGTCGCCGCGGGACGTCGTCGCCGCGTGTCTGCCCGACCCGGCCACGCTCGGCGAGCGCATGCACGGAAAGACCTGCGCGGGCACCTGGGTGCGCGGCACCCGCGACGGCGCGCCGCGTGAGGTGTACCTGTACCACGTGGTCGACAACCAGTGGTCCATGGCGGAGTACGGCTGCCAGGCCGTGGTCTGGCAGACGGCGGTCAACCCCGTCGTCGCCCTGGAGCTTTTGGCCGGCGGGGCGTGGAGCGGCACGGGCGTGCTCGGCCCCGAGGCGTTCCCCGCCCGCCCCTTCCTGGATCTGCTGACGGCCTACGGCACCCCGTGGGGTCTCCGTGAGCAGTGAGGGTGTGGGGATTCTGCGAAGTTCCTGATTGCATGGGACTGCGTAGTTTTATCCGCCACAAGACAGGTCACCCGAAGGCGAGCAGACGTTTTCGAAGGCACGGATGACTCGACGATGCGCAGGTGACTTTTCATGGACAACTGGCGAGAGCACGCGGCGTGCCGCCACGAGGACCCCGACCTCTTCTTCCCGATCGGCACCACCGGTCCGGCCGTGATGCAGGCGGAGCAGGCCAAGGCCGTCTGCCGGCGCTGCCCCGTCCAGGAGCAGTGTCTGCAGTGGGCGCTGGACACCAACCAGACCATCGGCGTCTGGGGCGGCACGAACGAGAACGAACGGCGCGCGCTGAAGCGGCGGGCGGGTGCCCGTCGCCGCGCCGGGTGAGCCCGCCGGATCCGTCCGGAGCGCGCCGCGGACGGGGGTGCTGGTGGAGCTGGAGGACCTCAATCCGTACCTGTCCCTGGACGCCCTCGACGACGCCGCCAGGGAC
>NZ_JBSFNN010000146.1:0-7846 GCF_053587115.1 Streptomyces sp. NPDC003697 | reverse complement strand
CGCGTGCCGGCCTCGTCCGGCACGCGCGCGTGTACGTGCCCTGCCCCCGTCCCTGCGCCCGCCGCCACGACGCCCGGCGGCGCGCGGCAGACGGGAATTGTCGGACAGGACCCAGGGCCTGCCGCGGCGCTAGTACGTCAGGCCGTACCCGATCGGGAACAGCACCTGATCCGGGTCGTCCGCCCGCTGCACCGGCACCGGCAGCCTCCCGCTCGGCCTCACCCGGCCGGCGACGACGCGGGCGGCCGCGCGCAGTTCGACGTCCGTCCAGGAGTAGGCGGCCAGGAAGGCCGGCACGGAGGGCAGGTGGGCGACGTCGTACGGATTGCGGACGGCGATCGCGACGACCGGGCGGCCGGTCTCCAGCAGCCGTCGCACCAGCGTCTGCTGCGCGCTGCCCGCCGTGACGTTGTACGTCCCGACGACCACCGCGTCCGCGTCCCGCGCCGCCGCGACGGCCTTGTCGATCGTCGCCGCTGACGGGCCGGTGCCCGTGGACAGGGCCGTGGCCGAGAAGCCCAGCTCGGCGAAGGCCGCGGCGAGGACGCCCGTGGGCGGCCCCGTGGTGCCCGACGGGGAGGCGGGGTCGGCGCCGACCACCAGGAGCCTGCGGTGCGTCCGCCGCGACAGCGGCAGCAGACCGTTCTCGTTGACCAGCAGCGTCGTCGTGCGGTCGGCGACGCGGTCGGCCGCCGCCAGGTGCGCGGCGGTGCCGACGGTGCGGCCGACGCCGGCCGCGTCGACGTACGGGGCCTCGAACAGGCCCAGTCCCGCCTTCAGCCGCAGGATGCGCAGGATCGATTCGTCGAGCCGGGACTCGGTGAGTTCGCCGGTCCGGACGGCGTTCAGGACCGCGTTCCAGGCGACGTCCAGGGACGGCGGGTTGAGCAGCTGGTCCACACCGGCCTTGAGGGCGAGCACCGGCACCCGGTCGTCGCCGTACTTGGTGCGCACGCCCTCCATGCCGAGGGAGTCGGTGACCACGACCCCGTCGTAGCCCAGCTCGCCGCGCAGGATCCCGGTCAGGATGGGGTGGGAGAGGGTGGCCGGGTCGCCGGAGTCGTCGAGCGCCGGGAACTGCAGGTGCGCGGTCATGATGGAGTCGATGCCGGCCCGGATCGCGGCCCGGAACGGAACGGCGTCCAGCCGCTCCCACACCTCGCGGCTGTGCGTGATGACCGGGAAGCCGGTGTGGCTGTCCACGGCGGTGTCGCCGTGCCCGGGGAAGTGCTTGGCGGTCGCCGCGACCCCGGAGCCCTGGTACCCCTTCACCTCCGCGGCCACCAGCCCGGCCACCGCGTCCGGGTCGGCGCCGAAGGACCGCACGCCGATGACGGGGTTGGCCGGGTTCACGTTCACGTCGGCGACGGGGGAGTAGTCCTGGCGGATGCCCATCGCGCGCAGTTCGGCGCCGGAGACGCGGCCGAGGGTGCGGGCGTCGGCCCGCGAACCGCCGGCGCCGATCGCCATCGCACCGGGGAACAGCGTGGCGGGCTTGCCGACCCGGCAGACGATGCCGTGCTCCTGGTCGGTCGAGACGAGGACCGGCAGACCGCGCGGCTGCTCGAGCGAGGCCCGCTGGATGCCGTTGGACAGGTCCGCGATCTGGTGCGGATCACGGGTGTTGTGGGCCCAGGTGAAGTAGATGATGCCGCCGACGCGGTACCGGGCGACGAGTTCGGCGGCCGTGCGGACGCCGATCTCCTTGAGGTTGGCGTCGATGTCGGCCTGGTCGGGGGCGGTGGCCGAGTGGCCGTACACCCGCATCACGAACAGCTGGCCGACCTTCTCCTCCAGTGTCATCCGGGAGATGACGGCACGCAGCCGGCGGTCGTCGTGCGGGGCGGCGTATGCGGGGCCGCCGACGGCCGCGGCGGCGGTGAGGCCGGCCGTCGCGGCCAGAACGGTGCGTCTGGAGGGTCGTGCGGTGTTTCCCGTGCTGCTGTCGGGCACGTGCGCTCCTTGAGGTCCGCTGGAGTACCGCTGAAGGAAACTTCCGAGGAGTCACCAATATCCGGGAAGTTTCTGCCAGTCAAGGGAACGCACAAGGCCGGGCGGGGCGGCCTCACGAGAGTTGGCGGCTCGGACGCGCCACCGGCCGCCGTCGAAGAGCCGCGCCGAGGACGACGTGCCGCCGGCCCGCCGGCGCGGGACCCGGGCGCGGCGGCCGGGGCGCCCGACTCCGCCCCGGCCGCCGGAAGCCCTCAGGCCGACTCGTTCAGCAGCCGGGCCAGGTGTTCACGGCCCGGGCGCAGGAGGTCCGGCAGGGGCGCCGCCGCCTCGTACCACCGCTTCTCGTACTCCCAGCACAGCCAGCCGTCCCAGCCGTGACGGGACAGCACCTCCACGCACTCGGCGAGCGGGACGCCCCCGGCGCCCAGCGGCAGCGGAGTGGTGTCCTCCGCGGAGGCGGCGTCCTTGACCTGGACGTAGCCGAGGAAGGGCCCCAGCGCCGCCCAGGTGTCCGTCGGCTGCTCGCCGCCCAGCCAGGTGTGCATCACGTCCCACAGGGCACCGACCTGCCGGTGGCCGACCAGCCCGAGGACACGGGTGGCGTCCGCGCCGGTGCGGTGCGAGTCGTGGGTCTCCAGCAGGATGCGCACGCCCAGGTCGGTCGCGTACTCGGCGGCGGTCCCGAGTCGCCGGGCGGCGACGGCGTCGGCCTCCTCGGGGTTCTGTCCGGGGGTGCCGCCGGGGAGGACGCGGACGAACGGAGCGCCGAGGTCCGCCGCCAGGCCGAGGAGTTCCCGGATCTCGGCCAGCACGGCCGCGTCGTCGCCGGGCGCGGCGACCCGCGCGTATCCGGCCAGGCCCAGGATCTCTACGCCGGAGTCCTTGAACCGGGCGGCCACGTCGGCCCGTCGGGCGCGGTCGAGGCCGGTGTGCACCGGTTCCTCCGGGTGCGCGCGCAGTTCGACACCGTGGTAGCCGTGGTCGGCCGCGAGCCGGGCCACGTCCGCCACGGACAGGCCGGGGACGCCGAGAGTGGAGAACGCCAGTTTCATACTCACGAACCTACTCGGCATCCGTGCTGGTTATGCACGGCGGCCGCATCCGGGCGTTGCGCGGGGAGCGGCCGGCCCACCGGCCGTCCCGGCCGGGACACCCGGCGTCCCCGCCGCTCAGCCCCGCGGCGCCCCCGACGAGCCCCGCACCATCAACTCGCCGCGCACCGCCGCCACCCCGCCGGGCGGGGGTTCCTCGCGGCCCATGGCGATCCGGCCGGCCCGGGCTCCCGCCTCCGCCAGGGGCAGCCGGACCGTCGTCAGCGACGGCACCGCGTCGATGCTGAAGGGCAGGTCGTCGAAGCCCGCCACCGACACGTCCTGCGGGATCCGCAGCCCGGAGTCCCGCAGCGCCGCGCAGGCGCCCAGCGCGACGGAGTCGTTCGCGGCGACGACGGCGGTCAGCTCCCGGTCGCGACGCAGCAGTTCCAGCGTCGCCTCGTACCCGGAGGCACGGTCGTACCGGCCGTGCACCGTCCACCGCGGGTCCTCCTCGAGCCCGGCGGCGGCCAGCGCGTCCCGGTGGCCCTCGAGACGGTGCCGGGTCGTCGTGCGCTCCTCGGGCCCGGCGATGTAGCCGAGCCGCCGGTGGCCCAGGCCGATCAGATGCTCCGTCAGCTGCCGGGCGCCGCCGCGGTTGTCGAAGGCCAGCGCGATCGCCTCGGTGTCCGGCGCCGGCGGCCGCCCGCACAGCACCACGCGCGTCCCGGCGTCCGCCAGCCTCCGCAGCTTCGCGGCCACCGCCGCCGCGTGCGGCGCGACCTCCACGGCCCCGCCGGTGAGCACCACGGCGGCCGCCCGCTGCCGCTGGAGGAGCGTCAGGTAGGTCAGCTCGCGCTCCGGCGAACCGCCGGTGTTGCAGACCACGGCCAGCCGTTCCCCGCCCGCCCGGCCGCCCGGTCCGCCGATCTCGGACTGGATCGCGCTCGCCATGATCCCGAAGAAGGGGTCGGCGATGTCGTTGACCAGGATGCCGACCAGGTCGGACGTCGCGGCGGCCAGCGCGCTCGCGGGCCCGTTGAGCACGTAGTCCAGCTCGTCGACCGCCTTCAGCACCCGCTCGCGGGTGGAGGCGGCCACCGGGTAGTTGCCGTTCAGCACGCGCGACACCGTCGCGGGCGAGACCTGGGCGCGGGCCGCCACGTCCGCCAGGGTCACGGTCATCTCGTCGTCCTCCGGTCGCGCATCTCGTCTCCGTCGTCCACCCGGGCGGGTCCGTGGCGCCGGACCCGCCGTCACGGTGCCGAGCCGACCTTACGGCCGTCCGCCTCCGTTGTTCGCCCCCTCGAACAACACGTCCCTCCGACGCGGTCTTGTCGGGCCGCTGCCCAGAGGCTAGCTTCTCTGCATAGAAAGCGCTTGCTGCGGGTGTGCGGCGCGACCGCGTACGGAGGGACTGACGTGACACGCAGGACGGTGCGGATCGCCATGAACGGCGTGACGGGACGCATGGGCTACCGACAGCATCTCGTCCGCTCGATCCTCGCCCTGCGCGAGCAGGGCGGACTCGACCTCGGCGACGGCACCGTGCTGTGGCCGGAACCGGTCCTGGTCGGCCGGCGCGAGCACGCGCTCCGGGCGCTCGCCCAGCGGCACGGCCTGACGGACGTCTCGACCGACCTGGACGCCGTACTCGCCGACGACACCGTCGAAGTCTACTTCGACGCCCAGGTCACCGCGGCCCGCGAGGAGGCGATCAGGAAGGCGGTCGCGGCGGGCAAGCACGTCTACACCGAGAAGCCGACCGCCACCGGCCTCCACGGCGCCCTGGAGCTGGCCCGGCTGGCCGCCGCGGCCGGCGTCAGGCACGGCGTCGTCCAGGACAAGATCTTCCTGCCGGGTCTGCGGAAGCTGAAGCGGCTCGTCGACGGCGGCTTCTTCGGCCGCGTCCTGTCCGTGCGCGGCGAGTTCGGCTACTGGGTCTTCGAGGGTGACTGGCAGGAGGCCCAGCGGCCCTCGTGGAACTACCGCGCCGAGGACGGCGGCGGCATCGTCGTCGACATGTTCCCGCACTGGGAGTACGTGCTGCACGAGCTGTTCGGCCGTGTGACGTCCGTGCAGGCGCTCACCGCCACGCACATCCCGCAGCGCTGGGACGAGGACGGCAAGCCCTACGACGCGACCGCCGACGACGCCGCCTACGGCATCTTCGAGCTGGAGGGCGGCGCGGTCGCCCAGATCAACTCCTCCTGGGCCGTGCGCGTCCACCGCGACGAACTCGTCGAGTTCCAGGTGGACGGCACCGAGGGCTCCGCCGTCGCGGGCCTGCGCCACTGCCGGGTCCAGCACCGCTCCGCCACGCCCAAGCCCGTGTGGAACCCGGACATCCCCGTCACCGAGGCCTTCCGCGGCCAGTGGCAGGAGGTCCCCGACAACACCGAGTTCGACAACGGCTTCAAGGCCCAGTGGGAGCTGTTCCTCAGGCACGTCTACGCCGGTGCCCCGTACCACTGGGACCTGCTCGGCGGCGCCCGCGGCGTCCAGCTCGCCGAACTCGGCCTGAAGTCCTCGGCGCAGGGCCACCGGCTCGACGTGCCGGAGATCTCCCTGTGACCATCCACCTGCCGGACGGTACGGGCCGGCTGCGGCCGTACGAGCCGCGCACGGAGCCCCTCGCCATCACCCCGGGCACCCCCCTCACCTCCCGGGCGGTCTTCTCCGCCGCCCACGTCGTCGCCGACCCGTTCGCGGACGCCGGCCCCGACACGCCCGCCGCCGTCGACTGGGACGCCACCCTCGCGTTCCGCCGTCATCTGTGGTCCCTCGGACTGGGCGTGGCCGAGGCCATGGACACCGCGCAGCGCGGCATGGGCCTGGACTGGGCCGGTGCCGCCGAGCTGATCCGCCGGTCGGCGGCCGAGGCGAAGGCCGTCGGCGGCCGCATCGCCTGCGGCGTCGGCACCGACCAGATCACCGGCGGGTCCCTCGCGGACATCCGCGCCGCCTACGAGGAGCAGCTCGCCGTCGTGGAGGAGTCGGGCGCCCAGGCGATCCTGATGGCCTCCCGCGCGCTCGCCGCGACCGCCCGGGGCCCCGAGGACTACCTGGAGGTCTACGGCCACCTGCTCAGGCAGGCCGCCGAGCCGGTGATCCTGCACTGGCTCGGCCCGATGTTCGACCCCGCGCTGCGCGGCTACTGGGGCTCGGACGACCTCGACCGGGCCACGGCCACCTTCCTGGAGGTCGTCGCCGCGCACCCCGACGGGGTCGACGGCGTCAAGATCTCCCTGCTGGACGCCCAGCGCGAGATCGACCTGCGCCGCCGCCTGCCCCGGGGCGTCCGCTGCTACACCGGCGACGACTTCCACTACCCCGAGCTGATCGCCGGGGACGAGCAGGGCTTCAGCCACGCGCTGCTCGGCGTCTTCGACCCGCTGGGCCCGCTCGCGGCCGAGGCGGTGCGCGCCCTGGACACCGGCGACCCCGAGGGCTTCCGCACCCTGCTCGACCCCACGGTCGAACTGTCCCGCCACCTCTTCCAGTCACCCACCCGCTACTACAAGACCGGCGTGGTCCTGCTCGCCTGGCTCGCGGGCCACCAGACGCACTTCACCATGGTCGGCGGCCTGCAGTCGGCCCGCTCCCTGCCGCACCTGACCCGTGCCTACGAACTCGCCGACCGACTCGGCCTGTTCCCCGACCCGAAGCTCGCGGAGGAGCGGATGAGGAACCTGCTGTCGCTGTACGGGGTGGCCCGGTGAGCATCGAACGTTTCAGCATCAACCAGATGACGGTGAAGCAGCTGTCCCTGCCCGAACTGGCCGACGCCTGCACCGAGCTGGGCGTCCGCAACCTGGGACTGTGGCGTGAACCCGTCCGGTCCCACGGCCTGGAGGCGACCGCGAAACTGGTCCGCGACGCGGGCCTGACGGTCACCACCCTGTGCCGCGGCGGCTTCCTCACGGCGATCGACGCCGGTGAGCGCGCCCGGGCGCTGGCGGACAACCGGCGGGCCGTGGACGAGGCCGCGGTGCTTGGCACCGACACCCTCGTCCTGGTGTCGGGCGGCCTCCCGGCCGGCTCGAAGGACCTGCGCGGAGCCCGCGAGCGGATCGCCGACGCCCTGGCGGAACTCGGCCCCTACGCCGAGCGGCACGGGGTGCGCCTGGCGATCGAGCCCCTGCACCCGATGTTCGCCTCCGACCGCTGCGTGGTCTCCACCCTCGCCCAGGCCCTGGACATCGCCGAACGCTTCCCCGCCCACCAGGTCGGCGTCACCGTCGACACGTACCACATCTGGTGGGACGACACGGCCCCCGAGCAGATCACCCGCGCGGGCGCCGGAGGCCGCATCCACACCTTCCAGCTCGCCGACTGGACCACCCCCCTGCCACAGGGAGTCCTCAACGGCCGCGGCCAGATCGGCGACGGCGCGGTCGACATGCGCGAGTGGAAGGGCCATGTCGAAGCAGCCGGCTACACCGGACCCATCGAGGTCGAACTCTTCAACGAGGACCTGTGGGCACGCGACGGACGCGAGGTCCTGGCCGAAACAGCGTCCCGCTTCCTCAAACACACGACCCACCCCACCCCCTGACCGCCACCGCCCCCGAAAGCGAAAACCGCCCCGCAGCCGCCCTCGCACGGAAGGCACTGCCCCCCCGAAAGCGAAAACCGCCCCGCAGCCGCCCTCGCACGGAAGGCACTGCCCCCCGAAAGCAAAAACCGTCCCGCAGCCGCCCCCGCACGGAAGGCACTGCCCACGGAAAGCGGAAACCGCCCCGCAGCCGCGCACGGACGGGAGGGGGCGTGCCGGGGGGTGCCCGCCCGCAGCGGCCGGCGCGTCCACGCGGGGTGCGCTGCCGAGCCACCTCGTTCGCGCCGGTCCGAGGCGCCCACCC
>NZ_JBSFNN010000145.1:0-7979 GCF_053587115.1 Streptomyces sp. NPDC003697 | reverse complement strand
ACACGCCGTAGCGGTCCTGGATGGCCGGGATACGCGTCACCAGCAGGGCGAAGGTGACGCCCTGGGCGAGGAAACCGACCGCTAGCTACGTAGGACCCGTGGCGGGATGGCAGGGGCCGCTGGGTGCGCCGGAGAGCGGCCTCAGCCTCGTAACTCACCACGGGGTGCTGGTCGACGGCAACACCAGGACTAGCGCCCTCCGTGAACTTGCCATGGACGCAGCCGGGAGAAGTCATTGGGCATCTGCCCAGTCTTCATCGGTGTCGCTGCGCCCCCTCCCATATCAGCCTCGCCGGCTCCGGGCCTTGGAAGCTGACGAGTACTACGCAAAGTTGATGGCGAGGGCTGATCATCGTGAACGGATCGGTCTCGACCAACGAGAGGTCGAACAAACGGCAACTCGACGAGTGCGCAGCGCGATGGTAAGGAAGGCCGTGCTGCGACGGTCGAACGGATGCTGTGAAAACCCAGGCTGCCGGGACAAGCGACCCGTGGGGTGGACGGATAGCGGTGATCCGATTCTGGAGGTCGACCACGTCGTGGAGCACGCTGCTGGTGGACGCGACCATGGCGAGAACATGATCGCGCTGTGTCCCAACTGCCACGCGCTGAAAACACGCGGCAGGGAACGCGCAGAGCTGACACTGCGCCTTGTACGTGTCGCCGCCGAACGCCATCGCGCAGCCATCGACCGCTCCAAGCGCACACGAGCAATATCTGCCTAGGAAGCGTCCGCCCGGGTCCGGCGTAGAGGGGACGGTAGGCGAGCCACTTCGGCGGACACATTAACTGTCTCTTAGTGCACGTCCGAAAAACAATTATCTGCGACTACGTAGCCGCGGATCAAATCACCATTCGGTGCGAGTAGAGGGTCGACAATGGCTCGAGCCCCACTGGCCTCGAGCAGGTTCATGAACCGGTCAAATCGCTCGTCAGTTTCCAGGATGGAGACTGTGTACTCGGGAAGTTGGATTCCGGCCTTACTCCAATTTGTCGTGTATTTTTCCAGGTCCAGCGGGTTCGTGAGCAAAGAAAGTACGCCGGCAATTATTACCGGGTCGCCAGTTTCCGCGTCGGACAAAAATGCGAGCGGTGCGTAGAAGTTTTCGGCCTCCGAGTAGGCTTCTGCGATGGATCGCGTATAAAGTACGGCCTTCGCTTCCAAGCATTCCACCGGAGTTTGCCCAATTTCCGTTAGGCGTGAATATGTGCCGAAATATTCACCAACTACGCCGTCCTCATTCTTCGAGTAGCACCAAGGATCCTGCCTGCTCTGTGCATCGCGTATGCCGGCATTCATCTGGCCCGCGTCGCTTTCAGCATCCGTTTGGGACCGACGCGCCACGCGAGCTCGCTCCGTCACGTACCGAGAACTTCCGTCCTCGAGGTCAACGCGGACACACCATTTTCCGGTCGAGAAATCGTTATGGTGGGGATCTCGCGCAATGAATGCTACTGCTTGTCCAACATGGCTGCGGAAGAGTGACTGTCCTCGCTGTATCCGCTCATACCACGTTTCATAGTTGAAGTTCTTCAGAAGTGCATGGTTTCTGAATAGTTCGCTGCTCATTCCTCCCAAGATTCGATAGATAGGGCGCAAACAGCCTTGGTGTACGAAACCAACGGCATACGGGACCCTCTCCTCGTCCACCTCGATGAATGGCGCCATGTCTTCCGATATGAACTCACCACAATTCAGGCATGCGAACGGATTGGCGTTCTTGTGGAACTCTTCCCGGCAAAGGGCTGCGTGCGCCAAGGCGTGCGGGGTGGCGTCAAAATCTTCAATGGAGTTTATTGGAGCGATTACGATCTCTGAGTCTCTGAATGCTTCGATATTTTTCTCAATGTGGCGCTGTGCTCCCTTCATCGTCGCGAAGCGCCCGATTAACTTGCATCGCAAGTTGTTCGCGAGTCGCACTTCATCTCCCGTGAAGGTCACTCGCCTACTGCCGTCATCTGAGAACCTGCGCAGTTCGGCGAGTAGGACGTCGGCTCCATTCTCAGGATATTCAACGAGGAGCACCTCGCGCCCAGCGGCCGAATACTCGGTAAGATGCGTGAGCTCGAAAAAGGTCTCACGCGTCATGGGGGACTCTGGTTGTGAGCCGAAGTACTTCCCCATTCGTTCTCTAAGACCTAACTCGTCGATGGACAGACGGTCTCGCGCTAGCGTAAGGCCGAGGGTAACTAGGCTACCCCAAAGGAGTTGCGGTGGTATGGGAGAGTTCCCCGCCAAGAGAAAGAAGACTGCTTGTTCTAGGGCGCCACCTTCCTCAATATCGAGGACCGCTACGTGAATCCTCCTGAGGATCCCTGTTAGGTCTTCGCCCCGTATGTCTGCGGCGGTTCTCGTCTTGTAGTGAGCTTTTATCAAGTTCCTGGTTTTTTCGAGAGTTTCCTGCTCGTTCTTGGTTAGCGGGTTCGCGGTCCAGTTTTCGTTCAGTCGTACGGCGGTTGTTACCTTGCGTAGGTCTTTCGTGATGCGAGAAGAGGACGACGGTGAAGTGGCAAGAATGTACCGGCGCCCTGTCGTGTTTCCCGATATGTATTGCCTCACAAACTGGTCGATCACAGACGAATACTCGGAATCATCGAGCCCGGAGAGGCTGATAGTGCGCTTCGCTTGGATGTAAAACTGGAACCCGTCGCCTGAAAGGGTTAGATCATCGATGGCATCATCAGTTTCGAAGGCGATGGTGTGAATGTGTCCGTTGAGCTCCAAAGCTTGCATACTTTCCTGAGCGCACAGCATATGTGCCATGGCCAGAGCCGCGACGCGCTGCTGGAAGTCAATTCCGGAGTTTGTTGCCGCTCCCCCGCCGCTACTCGTCACTTCAGCCTTACCTCCGCGCCTCATGCCGTGTCTGAAGGCGACAGTATCCTGATGGCGGCGGTTTCAGGAGGGGTTCGATCAATCGTTCCAGCAAATCGGCGACTTGATGTGGCACCGGGGGACTGCTACCTAGCGCTCATGTGTTGCTGGCGGTTACTGAGGCAAGAAGCCGGGCTTCTGCTGCCCTAGGGCATGGAGTCGTGCTAGATAGTCCTGTGTCGAGGGCTCTGAGGCATAGAGACGCTTCATCTCGGCAGCAAGTTCGCGGCTGGTCATGATCAGCGATGGCACCGACTGACGGTCTCCTTGGAGGGCGCGCTCGCCCATCGTCAACGCCTGTTCCAAGTCGCCCTCGCGCGCCGCTGTGACGCCCAGCGTGACGCGTGCTTCGGCGTTGCGCATCGGTGAACGCTCGGTGCCGTCGAAGTCAGTCCCCGCCCTCAGCACCTCTTCGGCGAGCGTGCGCGCAAGCTTGTCCTCGCCGACGAGGCGGTAGCAGTCCATCGCGTAGAAATCGAACTTGGCAGGGTCCACTACGAAGTGGTTGTCCAGGTTCTCTGGGTACGGCATCCCTTCGAGCAAGCGCCGTCCCTTGTCCAAGGCCACCTCGACTTGCCGGCGGTCTCCGATTCGGGCCCATGCCTTGGCTTCCTGGGCTGCGAGCTGCACGGCCACGCTGTGGTGCTGCGCCTTCTCGGCTCCGGCCTGCGCTGCCGCGATGACGCCGCGATAGTCGCCGGTCGTGAGGGCGAACCATGCCCGCATCTCGTGCGCCCACCCGGCGACCTCCGCATGGTCGGCCTCGGTCGCGAGCGACAGCGCGGCCTGCCGCGTCGACTCGGCGGCGTGGCGGTCGCCCGTGTCGTACTCGACACAGCCGACCAGCAGTGCCAGCCAACCGGACAGTGCCAGCACCTCTCGGTGCTGCGCGAGCGTGAGGCTCTTCGTGTGGAGGTCGACGACACGACGGAGCCACTGCCGCCCCTCGATGAGGAGCTGCTCGCTCGGCATGAACGGGTACTCCGAGGCGAGCCGGTCCGTGGTGATTCGCAGGGCATCGAGAGTGGCGTTGTCGATGTCGGACCGGTTGAGACGGCTCACGATCTCCAGTGTTTCCATGCCGGACGCTGCCAGGATCTCCGCGTGTCCGTCCCGCCGCGTGGGTGCTGGGAAGAGCGCACGCGTCACGGTGCCGAAGAGGGCAGCGATGATCGGTTGGTAGAAGTCGTTCGGCATCTGCCCCGACTCCCAGCGCTTCCATTGACGGATCATGCTCTCTTCCGCGGGGAGCTCTGTGGGGGCGTGCGCCCGCAGAGCCCTGACGGCTTCCCGCTGCGACCAGTCGCGCGCCGCTCGCTCAGCCGCGATGCGCCGTGCCCATGCGGGCCTGTCGTCGGTCATGTGCCCTCCTTCGAGTGCCTACTCCGAGTCTCGCCCGCGAGCCAGGGGGACAGGGAAGAGGACACCGGGGTGTCACCAGACGTGTCCCCGCCCCCGCCTCGCCGTCCCCTGGCTGTCACTTACCTCACAACTCCCGTTCTCTGCATGCTGGTTGCAGATCAGGCACCACTCGGACCGGAGCGCTCGCCGAGCGCTTCGAGCCGTTCGACTCTGCCCCGCAAATCTGAGACCTGGGAGGTGAGATGTTCGAGCTGGCGCAGGACTTCGGGGAGGTCAACGCCGGCGTTCGCCTCCTGGGGTTCGGTCGCTTGCCGGGGGTCCCGAGCGTAGCTACCGCGGGACGTGGTCGTGATGAGGCCATCCTCGCGCAGGATCGTGAGAGCACGCTGCACGGTCATCCCCGAGATCTTGAACCGCGCGGCCAAGTCTCGTACGGAGCCCACATGGGTCCCGGGCGGGATGGCGCCGTTCACGATCTCCTGCCTCAGGATGTCGGCCGCTTGCTCGGACTCCGTACGCGGGTCGTCTTTCGAGATTTCAGCGCTGGTCACGCAACTGAGCGTACCCACCACTAGTACGCCCTAGCACGAGATCTGCGCGGACCTCTTGCGCAGTGGCACGTGCTAGTACATGCTGTCACGCATCAGTATGGCGAGCCCGGGCAGGGCTCGGCCGACTGTGTCTGCAAGTGCTTGACCTGCAAGACCGCACAACCCAATGGGGGGCGCGTCCACGGACGCGGCCTCAAGGGGCCCGGGACAGAGCGGGCCGAGGGCGGACCCGACCCTTGTCACTTTCGGGACGGCTTAGACCGAAAGGTCACGTCTCCATACGCCTACAACGGGGTCATGCCGCGCTACCTGGTACGGGCACGGCACCCCCGGAGGAGACACGTTCACCGCCCCGGCAACCCGCCGCGAGGGCGTCGGAACAAATCCGACCCGGGGCACTTCCCCTTGCCGTGCTGCGGCTCGGGTTCTTCCGGACCAGTCGCCGTCTCACCAAAACGCCTGCGGCTGCTCTGGCTCCCTGTCCCTCCCATTTCAGGAGCTGACATGCGTACGTACGTCGGCCGTCAACAGGCCGCTTCTGCTGACAACTTCGCTGAACTCGCGCTCGGCACCCCGGTTGAGCTGTGGCTCGGGGTCGATGGCGAGACGGACGAAGAGCGCGCGGCTCGCATGGACGCGGCGCGCGACATCCTCACCGACCCCGAGTACAGCGACCTCCCCGACGTCCTGGTCCGCCTGGCCGCGGGGATCGTCGAGGACCACCCGGAGCTGTTCGATGTGGTCCCGCTCCGCCGCCCCGCCCGCCGTCGCTCGGCACGTCGGGGGGTGGCAGCATGACCACCGCGACGATCACCCCGGAGGCGCAGCCGTCCGGGGTGCCGCCGTTGACGAAGCCCGAGATGGGGCTCGCCGGAGTCGGTGCGCTCGCCGCGGCCGGCGTGGGCGCGCTCGGTCTCGTCTCGTCGTTCGACGCCGTGTCGGCCGCCGCGGCCCGCTGGGGCTTCGGCGAGCCGTGGATGCTGCCGGTCGGCATCGACGTGGCCATTCCAGTGTTCACCGTGGCCAACCTCTTGCTGATCCGGATGGATATGGCATTGGCGTGGGTGCGGTTCGTCCCCTGGGCGCTCACGCTGGTCACGTGCGGCCTGAACGTCGCCGCCGGACAGGGCCTGTGGGCCAAGGTCGCGCACGGCACGATGCCGCTTCTGTGGGTCGTGTTCTCCGAGATTGGCGCACACATCTACGCCGTCCGCATCGGCGCCGCCACTGGCCGGCGAATGGAGAAGATCCGGTGGTCGCGGTGGCTGCTGGCCCCCGTGTCCACCTTCGCGCTGTGGCGCCGCATGACGCTGTGGGAGGTCACCTCCTACGGTCTGGCGCTCGCCTGCGAGCGGAAACGGCTGCTGGCCCGCGCGGACCTGCGCGAGCGGTACGGCCCGCTCTGGCGTTGGAGGACGCCGCGGCGCGAGCGCGTCATGCTGCGGATGGGCGAACTGGCCCCGGCCACCGAGCAGGAGGTAGCCCCGCCTCTGGCGGAGGAACCGCCGGCTCCTCCGGCTGAGGCCAAGCCGTGCCCGCGCCGACGCGCCGCCACCAGCAAGGCCAAGAGCAAGGCTCAACGCACCTTCGAGGAAGCGCTGCTCGAAGCCCGGACGGTCACAGCGGAGTGGACGGACGCGGAAGTGACCGCGGACCGTCTTCGCACGACCCTGCACGTCTCCCAGACAAACGCCCGGAAGCTGCGCGACACCCTGAAGTCAGAGCGCGCGCGGGGCAGTTCGCTGCGGTCTGTGAACGACTCGGAGGGCGAGGCACCCGCGGCTGAGGCCGCCTGATGGCCCCGGATTTCAGCAAGTGCTACGACCCCTCCGGTAGCCAGTACGGCATCCCCACCTACCCGTGGCGCTACGCCCCGGAGGGGCTCGCCACGCGCCGCCAATTGCGTGCCCGTGGCCTACGCCCCGGGGGCCAGCCGATCGCGGCTCAGGTGCTGCGCCCGCGCTACCGGCGCGGTCCGCTCGTCGCCTACCTGTACCGCGTCGACCGAGCCAAGCCGGTCCGGTCGATGACGCCGGGCAAACGGTCCGCGCTCGCCAAAGCGATGCTCGCTCGACGTACCTGTCCGTCCTGCCGGACGGATGCCGGCTACGTCATTCCCGTCTCGGTCGGGCTGTGCGTGACCTGCGCCTACCCCGAGGAACAGCGCGCCGCCTGAACTTCGCACACGAGCCGGCGGGGCCGGTCCGCTCACCTCCTACAGCGACGGACCGCCCCCAACCCTCCTGACGATGGAAGGGACTTCAGTGAAGCACCCCGACGACGACAACGAACTCTTCGACCGACTCGAAGCCGAGATGAGCGCCGACCCCGGGGGAGAGGTGGTCGACCTCGACAAGGCGCGGTCGGCCCGCGCCGGGTCGGCCGACCTGACCACCCGACCCGACTCCGACCCGTCGGCCGACCCGGAGAACGGTCGGTCGGGCACCGAGTCGGCCGACCCGACCGTCCGCGCGATGGTCGACCAGCCGACGCCGACCGCGGCCGGTCCGGGCTACCTCGGTCGGCTGGTCGCCGCGCAGCGCCGCCCGGTCGTACCGCAGTGGCTCAAGTCCGTGGCGGAACTGCGGATCGCATCGGCGTGGGTGGCCCGCCACTACGCCCACTCGGTCGGCTATCACGCGCTGCGCACCCCGGTCTACGCCGCGCGCCTCGCGCTGCAAGCGCCGTCCGGCGCCGCGAAGTTCGTGGGCGGCACGATGCGGTGGGTGGCCGACCGCGAGGGTGAACCGGTCCGACTCGCCGCGGTCCGGCGCGAGGACGCCGCGGAGTACCTGAAACTGTCGCGGCAGCGCGACGGACGGGTCCGACTGCGCACCCTCGTGACCGTGCTCGCGATGTTCGTTGGGCTGGGCGCCGCGCTCGCCATGTACGTGCTCGCCCCTGACTGGCTTCAGGCCGTCTCCGTGGGCGCGGTCGTGATGGCGCTCGGCTACGCCGGCCGGAAGGCGGATGCCCCGGTCATCCACCGCGCGGTGGAACTGCCCAAGGCGGTCAAGCTCACCAGTGACATCATGCTGAGGGCGCTTGGCTCGCTCGGTATCCCCGCCATCAACCAGGCGCAGGCCAAGGGGCGCGACGGGTTCGCTCCTCCGCGGCGCGCTCGCGGTGGAGACGCTGGCATACGCCGTCCAGACGGTCGTTGACCGGCACGACGCCCTGCGTACCCGGAC
>NZ_JBSFNN010000144.1:0-8476 GCF_053587115.1 Streptomyces sp. NPDC003697 | reverse complement strand
CGTTGGCGGTCGAGGATCCGGTGGTTGTCGCCGCCCGTTTCGATCCGGCCGCGCTGCGCACAGCCGCCGCCGAGGGCCACCTGCCGTCGGTCCTCAACGGCCTGGTCGAGCAGGTGAACGGACGGTCGGAGCCGGCGGTGCCCGTCAGTCTGAAGGCGCGGCTCGCGGGGCTGGCCGAGCCGGAGCGGGCCCGGATGGTGCTGGAAACCGTCCGGGGCGAGGTGGCCGCAGTGCTCGGACACGACTCGGTGACCGAGGTCGACGTGGAGGCCGAGTTGATGGACCTCGGCTTCGACTCGCTCACCGCCGTCGAGCTGCGCAACCGTCTCAATGCACTCACGGGCCTGCGGCTGAGCAGCACGCTCGTCTTCGACTACCCGACCACCCTGGAACTCGCCGAGTACCTGCACACGGAACTCATGCCGTAAGGACTGCAGCGAGAGCGTCGCCCGCATGGCTGCACCTACGCCGATGGCCGCACCCCCTTCGAGGGGTGCGGCCATCGGCGTGCGAGTCGCGCGAGGGCGTGGGCGCTCAGCGCTCCCGTCGGTACACCTCCAGCAGCGACGGCCCCTGGAAGAGGTACTGCGGCTGAGGCTCCGAGACCACCGCGTCGATCCCGAACGTATGCACGTACTCCTGCGCGAAGTGGCACCCGGAGACGGCGAAGACGACCAGGCGGGTGTCGTTCTCGCGGGCCGCGGTCACCAACGACTCCAGGGTGTTGCTGGCGAGGGTCTCGCCGCAGACCAGGGCCACGTCGGCGTCGGCGACCAGCTCCGCGCTGTGGTCGCCGTGGTGGACCGGCACGCCCAGGATGCCGTGTTCGATCAGCTCCTGGTCGAAGTCGCTGGCGGCCAGCGTGACGTTCTCCTGCTGGAGCAGGTGGACCAGGTTGCCCATGACGCCGATCTGCGCGATGCGCTTGCCGCTGCCGGTGCGGCGCAGCTGGCGCAGGGTCTCCTCGACGATGACCTCGGCCCGGGCCAGAGCCTTGTCGGAGGGGCGTCCGTCGATGACGAGCCTGCGCTGCGGGTCGTGCGGGAGTGCGCCGAAGGCCGCGTCCAGGATGGCGATGCTCTCCTCGTCAGTGCGGCCGACGGTCTCCCGGGCGTCACCGCCGATCAGCGCGTCGCCGTCCGCGTTCACGGAGACGGTGCCGAAGTCGGCGTAGCAACAGCCCTGCCGAACCGTCTGTGCCAGGACGAAGCTGTAGACCATGAACCGCTCGTAGGCGGTGGGCTGGGAGCGGTAGTCCACGCCCCACAGGGCGCGTAGACGGAAGTCGTCGTCGGGTACGTCGTGGCTGCGCTCGGCCACAATCGTCCGCAAGGTGTCGATGATGCTGTGCACGGTTGGGCTCCACGGCGGTGAGGGGACGGGATCAGACGGTGTTGCGCTGCTCCGGGGCTGCGGAGTTGCGGACGGTGCCCCAGCGTTTCGCCGTCGACTCGTGGATGAACCAGATGTCGTCCTCGGTCAGGCGCTGGGAGACCACTCCGGGGAAGGCCTCCTCGAAGTAGACGTACGGTGGCCGGTTCTCCACCTGTGGGGAGTGATAGTCGAGTTGGTCGGCCATGCCGTGGGCGCGGGTGATCGCGGTCGCCGGGTGGTAGGTGAGGATGTTCGGGCTGGCGAGCCTCAGCAGGCCGTCGTCGATGAGGAGTCCGACTTCCTGGACGGTCTCCTCGATGGTCTCCCTGGTCTCCCCTTCGAGGCCGAACAGCACCGAGCTGCCCGCGGGTATGCCGGCCTCGCGGATCAGTTCCAGGGCCCGGCGAACCTTCGCCTTCCACGGTCTGCCCGCGACGCGGCGCACGTTCTTGTGCACGTGCTGCATGACCTCGGCGGCCATGCTCTCGATGCCCATGTAGATGTATGTGCAGCCGGCCTCACGCATGGCGGCGAGCACCTGGCGGACATCGTCCTCCTTGTGCAGGGCGGTCATGAGATCCACGGTGACCTGGGCGCCGAACTGCAGTCCGCGCAGCCGCTGCCAGTCGTCGTCCTCGGTGATCCACTTGCGGCAGGCGGGAGGCAGGTCGTCGGGACTCTGGGCCTGGCGTACGGCGCTGAGTTGGTCGCAGAAAGCCCGGATGACGGGGAACGTCCCGGACCAGAAGATCGAGTCGTCGAAGAAGACCGCCTCGGCGCCGTAGCTGACGTACTCGCAGATCCGCTCGACGGCGACAGCAGCCGGATCGCGGACGAACCTTTTCAGGCCGCCGACCACGGTGGCCGCCTCGGAGCAGAAGTCGCAGTGGTACGGGCAGGCGTTCGAAACCGTCAGGTGGGCAGTGCGGGCAGGGGAGCCGTCGGCGAGCGGGAAGACGGGGAAGCGGGAGCGGATCGCGAAGCCCTGGTAGGGAGAGGGGAGGTCGGCAAGGTCGAAGGCCGGGCCCCGGGCTGGGAAGGCGTGCACGGCGTCTTCTGTGATCCCGCAGATCAGGGAGGAGCCTGGGATGCGCTCCCCGGCCTCGCCGAGCAGGCGGAGGACGTCGACGACGTCGGCGGGGTGGGCTCGAGTGCGGTCCAGGTCCATGGCGAGGGACACCGCCCGCAGCAGCAGGTCGAGGGCGTAATAGCCCTCCCCGGCAAGGAGGAAGTCGACCACGGGGCCGACCCGCCGGTCATCGATCGCCCGTAACGGACTGCTGTACTCCACGACGAGTTTTCCGGCGCCGGGCAGGTACCGCATGGTCTCGTCGATGTGCCGGCCGCCGAAGATCACGAGACAGTGGGGCAATTCCTCCTTGGTGACTCGTGCCATCTCCAAGGCGTAGCGATTACCTGGCGAGACGGTGCTGACGAGCAGGACTCTGGGGCGGCGGCGGCGCAGTTCCGCGCGGAAGTCCGCCTCCGAGCGTTCGTCCCAGACCCGGGGATCGAAAACGGTGTGGTCGACGACGCTGTCGGCCGCGTTCCATTCCCGGAGTGAATGGTCGGCGGCGAGCCTGTCCCGGCGGCTGGGCACGGCGCCCCAGTCGGGACACAAGTCGCTGAACGGTGAACCGGACCCCGCACCTCGGCGGGCCGAGCGCAGCGCGTGGTCGACCGCGACCGACAGCGCGGCGTACAGGCACATGGGGTCACCGGGGTAGGTGATCTCGCCTTCGGTCGACGTCATGACCGGGGCGAGTACCGCGAGGACGGGATAGCGTCGGGCGTCCCAAGAAAGAGGGTCACTTCCGGTACATTCGGCCAGTTCCGTCAGGCGGGACTTCCGTAGCCGATCGAGACGTACGCGTTGATCGGGTGACACGTCATTTTCCGCTAGCAGACAGGTGTGTATGACAGTTCGGCGTGTCAACAAGAGAATTCCTCCAGACCAGCCTGTGGCGCCTCGGACACGCGTCGCCGAGGATTCAGCCCAATGAAATGCGAGCAAAATCGTCGACAGAGCTGGAATTCCGCCCGGCCGACGATTTTCACTCGTCGTTAATGGAAACTCGGCTCGCCCGACCAGACTTGCTCAGGTGGAGGCGGCTATCCAGAAAGTAATCAGCCTGGTACTTCTCGCGCCATGCTGACGCAGTCGTGGATTGCTCGGGAGTCTCAGGGAGGGCTGACGCTGCGTAGCCTGGGCGGCATGAGAGGTGTCCGGAAATGTTCCTTGTGCGGGGTGCCGACCGGCAGGTGGATGACGAGTTTCAGCGGCTCGGATGCGGCCTGGTGCCTGAGATTGATCCTGCGCATGGTCACAGTGCCGTGAAGTGGATGGCGCACCGTGCACTGGCTCACCCCCTGGCTGCCCACCGCGTGCTCGTCCCAGTAGCGGCGGAAGTGGGGGCTGGCCTCGGTGAGGTCCTGCACCAACGAGGTGACCCGGGCGGTGTCCCGGCATTCGAGGGCATCGACGCGGAAACAGGCGACCAGTGCTCTGGCCTGCTCCTGCCAGTCCACGAAGCGCTCCCGCGCGCACTTCGAGGTGAACATCCACACCAGCAGGTTGGGTCGGGGTGCGGAAGGCGTGGCGAAGTCCCCGAACCAGTCGATTGTCTCGTTGTTCCAGGACATCAGATCGCCGGCCTGCGAACACAGGTACGCGGGGAGCGGGGCGAGCGACTCGACGACCTGGGTGAGGTTCTCCATGACGGCCGAACGGTGGCTGGGCTGCGCCGTCTGCGGTGGTGCGGGATACGACAGGGTGTAGAGGTATAAGCGCTCGTATTCCGAAAGCGCCAGTATGTCGGCCAGGCTGTCCAGCACCTCGTGCGAGGGGGAGATGTCCCTTGCTTGCTCCAGGTACGTGTACCAGGTGGGACTCACACCGGCCAGCACAGCGACCTCTTCCCGGCGTAGCCCTGGAGTGCGCCTGCGCGGGCCCTTCGGCAGGCCGACCGCCTCCGGCTTCATCGACTCGCGACGGGTACGCAGAAAATGGGCACGTTCCCGTCGACGAAACTCGGAATCAGACATCCTCGCCCCCGTAATGTCCAAAAGTGACAACAGAAGGTAACTCGCTGCTGCCGAAGTCTGCAAGGGAGTTCGATCCGGCGCGGCTTCGAGGAAGTGGGTGAATTTTCAACCGAAGAGGATGTGGTGGTGGCTGTAAAGATTTCGCCAGGGCTTGGATCTGGCCAGCGGCGCGTTGATCCGGCCATGTCCGTGCCCATGGAAACTTCCGACATGGGCACTAATGCCCATGAGTCGTCGTGGTACGCGGACTACCAGGCTCATGGCTGCCTGGATATCCCGCCCGCCCGGTTCTACAGTGTCGACGCGCCTGTCACGCGCGCCCATGGCCCTACGGCGAACGGACACGGAATCCTTGTCTCCCACAACAGTCAAGCCCAGGACGGTGCACACGGGTGCGGCACTTGGCATCCTGTCATTGGCCGCCTTCATGGCCAGCCTGGACCTGTTCATCGTCAATGTGGCGTTCACCAGGATCAGCGTGGCCTTCGACCACGCACCGCTGTCCCAAGTGTCCTGGGTGCTCAACGGTTACGCGATCATCTTCGCGGCGCTCCTGGTGCCCCTGGGCCGGCTGGTCGACCGGCACGACCGCAAGGCGGGTTTCCTCACCGGCGTCGCCCTCTTCACCGGTGCGTCCGTGGGATGCGCGGTGTCGGCCTCGCTGTGGATGCTGATCGTCTTCCGGCTTCTGCAGGCGGCCGGTGCGGCGATGCTCACCCCGGCAAGTCTCGGACTGCTGCTGTCGGTCTTCCCGCCCGAACGGCGCGCGGGCGCCGTCCGTACCTGGGCCTCCACCGGTGCTTTGGCCGCGGCCGTGGGGCCGGTCGCCGGAGGCCTCCTGACGACCGTCTCCTGGCGCTGGGTGTTCCTGGTAAACCTTCCTGTCGGCGCCCTGCTCGTCGCCGTGTCCGCAAAGGTGTTGCCCGCTTCGCGCAGCGAACGAGGTGAGCGGATGCCCGACATCGTCGGCACCGTATTGCTCACCGCCGGCATCGGCCTGGTGGCCCTGGGCATGGTTCAGGTCAACACCTGGCCCACGCTGCGCTCCACTGTGGTGCTCATCGCGGGCGCCTTGGCCTGCGGCGCCTTCTGGCTGCGTTCGCTGCGCCACGAGAACCCGCTCGTGGAACCGGCGTTGATGCGGGTCCGCAGTTTCGCCTGGGCCAATTTGACCGCTCTGGTGTTCAGCGTCGCCTTCGCCGCGAACCTGCTGGCGGCCATTTTGTGGATGCAGCAGGTGTGGCACTACTCGGCCCTGCGCACCGGTCTGGCGCTCGTTCCCGGCCCCCTGGTCGTCCCCTTCGCCACCGCGGTCGGCGGAAGGCTCGCCAAGCGTGTGCCGCCGAGTCGGCTAGCGGCCATCGGGTGCGTCATCCTCGCGGCGAGTGTGCTCAGCCAGGGCCTGCTGTTGGACCGGACACCCGGCTACGCGACGGAATTGCTGCCGGGGTGGTTCATCGGCGGCATCGGCGTGGGTCTCGCCCTGCCGTTCATGATCGGTCTGGCCACCGCCACCCTGCCCCCGCCGCGGTTCGCCACCGGAAGCGCCATCGTCAACATGAGCCGTCAGGTCGGCGCGGTGCTCGGCGTCAGCCTCTTCGTCGCACTCATGGGCGCTCCTGCCACCTACGACGACACACACACCGCCTTCATGAAGGTCTGGTACGCGATCGTGCTCTGCATGGGCGTAAGCGCGGTCACCGCACTCGGTATGGCGCCTCCCCGTCCGGCCCCTGCCGAACAGTCCGCAGCCCCAGTACGAGCAGAGTAGGAGCCGTTGACGATGCGTTGGAGCGATGTCTACGTCGACGCGGCCGCGGTCTGGGCCGGCCGACGTGAGGACGTCCGGCTTGCGGTGGCCGAGGGCCGTTACTCCGCCGATGAGTGCGAGGCCGACGACTACGCGAGCGTCAGCGTGGTCGACGACATGGGCCATCCGGACATGGCTGTGGAGGCGGCGCGGATCGCACTGAGCCGCACCGGGGCGCCCTACGAGCACTTCGATCTCGTCGCCCATGTCACGAGCGTCGGCTACCAGGGACTCGACCACTGGACACCCGCCTCGTACATCCAGGCCCGAACCGTCGGAGGCCGAGGGTCGGCGGTCCAGCTTCAGCAGGCGTCCAACGGAGCCATCGCGGCGATCGACCTCGCCGCCGCTCATCTGGCGGTCCGTCCGGCACCGTGTGCCGCCCTGATCACCACCTGCGACAAGTACCAGCCACCCATGTTCGACCGCTACCGATCGGACAAAGGGCTGCCGCGCGGCGACGGCGCCACCGCACTCGTCCTCACGCGGGGCTCCGGTGTGGCGAGGCTGCTGTCCACGTCCGTCGTCTCCGACACCACGCACGAGGGCGCCTACCGCGGCACGCGGCCCTGGGCCATGGCGGCGGGCGGGCACGGGTGGCCCGTCGACATGCGCGAGCGCCTCAAGCAGTACCTGAGCACCGGCGTGGACGTGGCCGACCTGGCCCGTTCCTTGCGCAACGGGCAGCAGGAGGCCATGGACCGGGCTTTGGCAGACGCGGACGTGGAGACCAGGGACGTCGCCCGGTTCGTGTACGCCCACGCTGGGCGCGCGGTGGTCGACTGGGACCTCATCGAAAAGGTCTCCGGTATCAGCGTCACCCAGACAACCTGGGACTACGGGCGTGAACTCGGCCACCTGGGCGCGGGCGACCAGATCGCGGGACTCGGTCACCTTCTCGAATCGAAGGCTGTCGGACCGGGGGACAAGGTGGTGCTGTCCGGCGTCGGTGCCGGGTTCGTCTTCGGGTGCGCCGTACTGGAGATCGTAGCCCAGCCGGACTGGTCCTGACGGGCCGTCTCAGTCGGCGCAGGAGTCCGCGGCCCTGCGCAGGGCCGCCGACGCGCCCCCGACGACGGGCTCCCCGTGGCCGAAGCAGGCCGTGTCCACATCGAGCCCGGCGAGTCTGTGAAGTGACGCGATCGCGCGGTCGCGGTCCGTGTTGAAGACGCCCACCATCGTCCGCCCGCCCTCATTGGCCACAGCATCTCCGGTGAACAGCACGCCGGGCTTCGGCAGGTACAGCGCGATGCTGCCATCGGTGTGCCCGGGAACGTCGATCACATGGGCCCCGCCGCCGAAGTCCAGCACATCGCCCTCCTCGAGCACCCGATCCACTCGTGCCGGCGGGGCAGACGGGAGCGGGGGCTTGGTCTCGTACAGCGTCCGCTCCCATTCGGGTGCTCCCTCGAACACGGGCTCTGCCGCGATCCTCTCCCCACGGATCACTGGAACGTCGAGGCGGTGCGCTGTCACCGTCACGCCACCCCATGCCTCGATCTCAGCTGCCGCTCCAGCGTGATCATCATGAGCGTGCGTCAGCACCACGTGGTTCACGTCTTCAGGTGACAACCCCAAGCATTTGATCGACCTTGCGATCAGCTCCCCCGAGCCGGCTGTACCGGTGTCGATCAGTGTGAGTGAGTCGGTCTCCTGCCACAGATAAGCGTTCACGGACTCGAAGCAGATCTGGTACAGCTGGGGCGAGAGTCCAATGGTGCGCATACCTCCTGTATAGCCTCACAATCGGCGCGAGTATCGGTTTGTCGCCCAGACCGGTACGTGTCGCACGCGTCGGGAATGAAATCCCGCAGACCGGGAAAGGTCAGCCTCGATTCGTCAGCCGTCCTGGGTGCCTGAGCCGGGTGCTGATTCGCCCCGTTCGTTCCGCGTGGGCGAGGGTGATCAGCCGGCACTCCACCACGAAAGCGCTGGTCAGAATCCATTTCCCTAGCACTCGATGATGTTGACCGCCAGCCCGCCCCGGGCCGTCTCCTTGTACTTGACCGACATGTCGGCGCCCGTGTCCTTCATGGTCTTGATGACCTTGTCGAGGGAGACCTTGTGCGAGCCGTCGCCGCGCAGCGCCATGCGGGCGGCCGTGACCGCCTTCACCGCGGCCATCCCGTTGCGCTCGATGCACGGGATCTGGACCAGCCCGCCGACCGGGTCGCAGCTCCTGCGGCGCGCCGTAGGGGTTGTTCGGGTCACCGAAACTCATGGTGGTCCTTCCTCCGTTCTGTGCGG
>NZ_JBSFNN010000143.1:0-8507 GCF_053587115.1 Streptomyces sp. NPDC003697 | reverse complement strand
GTTGCCCTTGTTCATCCCAACGGCGCCGTCCATGAGCTCCCGGATGATGTCGGCGTGCCCGGCGTGCCGGTGCGTATCAGAGCGGTCACACTCCGGGCCGCGAGCCGACCGCGCTCCCGGGGGTGGACCCGGAAGCCGCCGCGGCCGGCGCCGGCCCGCGGGGTCAGAGGCGGCCGCCGGGAACCACCGTGAACGACGCCGGGCCGGCCGGCAGGTTCACCGTGTACTGGCGCAGGTAGGTGTCCAGGAACGGTGAGCGGGCACCGGAGGTGGCCACGTCGTCCGAGGGGTCGTCCAGGGCCAGTTCGAGCCGGGCGCCCATGACGTCGATCCGCCGGCCGGAGGGCGTGTCACGCCACGAGCCGGTCTGGATGGACCCGATCTCCACGGCCAGGACGTGTCCGGCTGCCAGCGTCCAGTCGGTCGCCTTGAGATCCACGGACAGCCGGCCCGAGCGCAGCAGGGACACCTGCTCGTCGAACATGACGGCGGTGCCGTCCGGGGCGACGTCGTACAGCTTGAGCATGACGTTGCCCGCTCCCCGCGCGGTCAGGGAGATCCGGGGGGTGCCGGTGACGCGCACGCTCCGCCTGACCGGCTTCGACCGGACGAAGTAGCTGGAGGTGACCTCACCGGCGTTCTGCTGCCGCGCCAGCCGCCCGGCCAGCCCCTCGGGGGCGGGCGGATCGGTCGCGGGCGCGTTCTCCATGTCCCACCGGCCCGAGGGCGGTACGGGTTTCGGCGCCGCTCCGCCGGACGCGCCCAGGGCCGCTCGCGCCGGGGCTCCGCCGTCGTCGACGTAGGAGCCGCCGCGCAGCGGGAGGCTGACGGACCGTTCCACGACGGGCCACGTCCGCTGGGCACGCCAGTGGGCGGTGGAGTCCTCGATGGCATAGGCCGGGTAGTGGACCCTCGGCTTGATGCCCTTGAGGTACTGGTCGTAGAAGGAGAGGGTCTCCTCGTACCAGCCCTCGCGGCCCATGGCCAGGCGTCCGTCGCCGGTGCGGTCGCCGCCGCGCACGTGGTCCCACTGGCCGAGCCATCCGCGCTCCGGCCCCACATGGTTGCGCAGGTACTCCTGCATCTCCTCGGGCTTGGTGTTGTTCTCGATGAAGCCCTGGGTGACGAACAGCGGGGTGTCGCTGCCCCTCGCCATCTTCGCGAGGTCGCGCGAGGTCCAGTGGGGGTCCCGCCGGTCGGCTATCCGGTAGCCGGCGGAGTTCTCGGTGAGGCACTCCGGGTGGGTGTCCTCCCACCGGGCGTTGGCCTGGTACCGCGCGTCGTCGTCCGGCATCGGGACCATCGTCGCTATGCCGTTGTAGGCGTCGGCGGTGCCGGTGACGTTCGGGCGGGGCACGCCGTTGGAGTAGATGTACGGGTACATGTCCCACAGGGGTTCCTGGGCGACGACGGCCTTCAGGGGCCTCTGGTCCAGGTCGTTGCCGATGAGGCCCGTGACCGCGTCGTAGGACTTGCCGTACATGCCCACGGCCCCCGTGGACCACGGCTGGCGGGCGGCCCAGCCGATCGCGGCCCTGACGTCGGCCTGCTCGCCGGGGCCGCCCCAGTCCAGGCAGCCGGTGGAGCCGCCGAAGCCGCGCAGGTCCACCATGACGAAGGCGTAGCCGTGGCGGAACAGGTCGGTGCCCTCGACGAAGTCCTGGAAGCGGGAGGAGGGACCGGTGTGCGTCCAGCCCTCGGGGCCCGTCTGCCCAAAGTGGCCGAAGTACGGGCCGATCGACAGGATGACGGGCACCTTCTGCCGCGGACCGCGGTGCTCGGGCAGCAGGACGTCGGCGTGCAGTTCGGTGCCGGACCGGTCCGAGGACGGGAAGTAGTGCTGGGTCCAGACCGACCCCTCGGGGACGCGGTCGTTCTCCTCGTGCGTGACGGCGCGCGTCGCGGTGGCGACCGCCGGCGTCCGGGCCTGCGCTGCGGCGGCGGACCGGGTCGCCGCCCCGGGCGCCGCGGCGGCGGGGGCGGTGAGCGCACCGCTCAGGGCCAGGGTGGTGACGAGTGATGAGGCGGCCCAGGTAGCCGCACGGCGTCTTTTCACATGCTCCTCCCGAGGTGGTGAGTTACTGGGTGGTGCAGGTGTGCCGATCGAGCAGCGACCCCCGGCCCGCTGCGGACGGGCCGGTCCTGGGCAGCCCCGCGCACGAGGGAATCGGAGTCAACAGGCGCGAGCGCGGGCGGGAGCCGACGGCCAGCAAGCCTATGATCGTCAAGAAAGAGCGTCAACGAGGCGACAGGGAAAGCCTTTTACCGCCGCAATCTTCCGTCCGGTCAGGCACCGGACCCGTACGCGGTGGGCCGGAGCAGGACGTGGGGCGGCTACCCCCGGCACCGGCAGCCGCTCCTGCCAACGCCGCCCGTGCGAGCCCGGACCGAGCAGCACCTTGCCGAGCTGGTCGGCCGTGAGAGCAGGCGCGGGCAGAGGGGGCGCGGCCGGGTCGGTACGAAGACCGCCGAGGAGCAGGGCGAGCGGGCGCAGCCAGGCCTATGGGAGACCGCGGCGAGCATCGCGTCATGGGCCGCAACCTGGCGGACGACACACGCCGGCCGGCTGCCGCCCGCGCGCGGGGACCCCGCCCAGGCCCCCGCGCCGGCCGCGTCGGTGGCCGACGTCCGGCACGGGTGACGTGCGTCCGAGCGCCCTCGGTCCGCGGGCGCCCCGGCGTGTTCATGTTTCTGAACCTCCCTCACATGGGTGTACAGCCGCGTGAGGCTGTGCCAAGCTCGGGCAACTCCGTTGTGGATCCACCAGTTGGGAGGCGGCGTCCATGAGTGTTTCCCGGCGCACTGTGCTGGCCACGGCGGCCGGAGCCGGAGCGGCAGCCGCGTGCACCTTCCCGGCACCAGCGGCCGCCGCCGCAGGGGGCGGCACGTCGGGGGCGACTCTGCGCACCCTGCGTGCGACGGCCGACTACGCGGTGGAGAAGCTCAGCAAGGTCGCGCCGGGCGTCACGGCCTTCCCGGTCGGCACGAAGTCACCGCGCTGTCGGAGACCTGCCTGACCCGCCACTCCGCCCGGGCCGACGCCGTCGTGGCGCGCTGCACCCGTAACCGCCCGGCCGAGGACGGCGTCGAGATATCCCTTCCGTACGCCGACTACTACCTCCTGGAAGGCATCCTGCGGGTGCTGCGGCCGCACGACGTCGGACGGGCGATCGACCTGTCGTGCGGGTGAACGACCCGCTGGGCCTCGGGAGGAGGCGTCCGTAGGGTTCCCGCATGACGAATGAGAGTGAGCGGGCCGTGCGGGCGGCCATCGAGGGGGAGTTGCGGCTTCTCGATCCCGAGGTCCGTGCCGACCCGACCCGTGTCCTGGAACTGCTGGACCCGGAGTTCATCGAGTTCGGTGCTTCCGGACGGCGGTGGGACGTGGAGTCGGTCCTCACGGTGACGAGTGGCGGCTCGGTGTCACCGGAGTCTCCGGTCAAGGTCAGTGAGATGTCCGGGGTCGTCCTTGCCCCGGGCGTGGTTCATCTGACGTACTTCGCCGACAACCAGGGTCGCCGGGCCTGGCGGAGCTCGCTGTGGCGTCTGACGGAGACCGGCTGGCGGATGTACTTCCACCAGGGGACCCTGACTCGCTGAGGGTGCGGAACCGCGGCCCGCGAGAGGGGCCGCGGTTCCGCCCAGCCGATCCCGGGTGGCCTCTGCCCGGCGGCGGCCGGGCCCTTCTGTCCGATCCCCGCTTCATCGCCACCCTGACCGAACCGGCCCCGGAGCAGGCCGGCACCGCCGACTTCGCCGGCACGGCCCGCCGGGCGTCGCGACGGGGCGAACGTCGCCCGCCGCGGCACTAGACGCGGTCCTGGAAGACGCAGCTCCACACGTGCGTGCCGGCGACGCTGCCGTCGGCACGCACCGCCTCCAGCGTGTAGAAGTGCGTGGTTCCCCGCGCGGCCGTGGTGTCCGTGTACGCACGGGTCTCCGCCGGCAGCAGCCCGGCGTGCAGCCGCTCGTACGCCTTGGTGGCCTGGTTCCACCGGCTGACCCGGTAGCCCGCGACGGTCTCGCACTCAGCCGTCTTGTCGCACTGCCAGTTGACGGACGGCCCGTCCTCGCCGGGTCCGCCGATCACGGTGCCGTAGCCCAGGCCGCCGAGGTTCCAGTCCCGGGTGACCGTCGCCGGCGGCCGGACGTCCAGCTCGGTGGCCTCGACGACCGTGACCTTCGGGTCGCTCGGCGGCAGCGCGTTGCCCCAGCGGTCCTTGGCGACGACCGCGTACACGTACGTCTCGCCGTCCGGCAGGTCGCCGCAGAGGATGGCGAGCGGATCGCTCTGACCGTCCCGGCAACCGGTGGAGGTCAGCCACTTGACCGTGCCGTCCGCCTGCCGGGCCCCGGTCCAGGCCACGTAGCGGTCGATGTCGTCCTCGGGCGAGGCCGCCCAGCTCACCAGCACGCCGTCGGCGCGCGGGGTGGCCGTCACGCCGGTGACCGCACCGGGCGCGACGGAGTCGCCGGTGCGGACGACGAGCGGGGCGGACAGCGCCGATTCGTTGCCGGCCGGGTCCACCGCAGCGACGGCGTACGTCACGTACGTGCCCGCGGGCATGTCCACGTCGTGGCAGGTGCCGCCGGTGCTGGTCTCGTCGCCGGACTCGCAGGTCACGCGGGTGAGCGCGGCGGGGTCGAGGGACTTTCCGGGTGAGCGGTAGACGTGGTAGGTCCCGCCGTTGCCGAAGCCCTCGTCGAAGCCGTCGGGCTGCTTCCAGTACACGTCGGTGTAGCCGCCGCGGACGACGGCACCGAGGTCGGTCGGCGACTTCGGCGGCGTCCGGTCGACGCCGTCGCCGGTGACCGTCGCGTACGCGCCCGGGTTGCCGAGCGCGTCGAGGGCGCGGACCCGGTAGTAGCGGGGGGTGTTCTCCGGCGCGTCGGTCCGGTACGACGTCGTGGTCGTCGTACCCAGCAGCGTGAACGGGCCGGCGGCCGCGGAGGCGGCGTACACCTCGTATGTCGCGGCCTCGGCTGCCGGCTGCCAGTTCAGCGTGGCCCACCAGGCGTCGCTGACGACGGTGAGCGCGGTCGGGGCCGCCGGGCCGGTGCGGTCGGCGGTGGTCGCGGTCACGTCGAGGCTGCCGGTGGACTCGCGGCCGGCCTTGTCGACCGCGCGGACCTCGTAGAGGAAGGTCTGGCCGGTGGCGGGCGGTGCGTCGACGAAGGCCGGGGAGGTGAGCAGGGAGGTCCCGCTGACCTTGGCCCACTGAGTGGTACTCAGCCGGCGGTAGACGCGGTAGCCGGCAAGGTCCATCTCCTTGCCGGCGACCCAGCGGAGCGAGGTCTTCGCGGTGGTCCCGTCGTACGTGGCGCTGAGGCCGGCCGGCGCGAGCGGCTTAACCGTGTCGACGGCGGCCTCGGTGCGCGGGGCGTAGGTGAACCCGGCGTAGGCGTAGCCGGTCCAGGCCACGTAGTCCACGCGCAGTGTGTGCTTGCCGGCCGGGATGGTCAGGTCGACGGTCCTGCGCACGGTGGTGGAGACGTTCCGCCACAAGTCGATCTTCCGTACGCCGTCGACATAGACGCGCATGCCGTCCTGGGTGGCCGCGGAGAGCCGGAAGGGTCCGCCGGAGCCGAAGTCCCGGGTGAGGGACCACCGGACGGAGAAGTTGTCGTTCGGCAGGGTGACGCCGGCGGGGTCGCCGTTGCCGTAGTTCTCCGCGACAGCGGAGTCACAGGCGGTCAGCCTGGGCGTGCCGCTGAACGAGGTGTTGGCGAAGTACTGCGCTGTCCAGGCCGGTGAGGCGCAGGTCACGGCCGCGGAGGCCGGGGCGGCGGTGATCAGGCCGCCGGTGGCGGCGAGCGCGGCCACCAGGGCCAGCGCGCTCAGCCGGTTGCGAGTCATCACAGGGAGAAGGTCCTTTCCGGACCGACGTGAAACAGGGAGACGCCTGTGTGACTGACGAGGCGGGGACCGGGTTGCCCTCGCCCGGCGTTTTTCCGGCCCGGCGCTCGGGCTCTGCCTCGCCGGCCTGGAAGGTGCGGTGTGCTCTTTCGTCACCCGTCCGGCTGTGCGGCACGCCCGCGGCGCAGACCGGTGGCCGTGGCTGGGAGGGGCGCCGAGGCGGCGTGTTGGAGGAGGAGCGGCCCCGGAAGCCGCCCGGTGGGCGGAGGGCGGCGGTCCGGGCGGGCGCGCAGCGCCTTCCGCCCGGTTCTAGGATGGTGAGACGGACGCAGAGCGGCCGGAACAGCGCGCAGGCGTGGGCACCGCGAGCGGGGTCCGCGCGGCAGATGTCTTCGTGACCGGGCTGTGCACGGTGGCGGAGGTCAGACCAGAACCCCGGCCCGATTACGGCGGGCCGGGGTTCTGCGTCATGCGTGGGGCGTCATGCGGTCGGCTCAGTAGTCGCCCCGGTCGCCCTTGCCGCCCCGGTAGTCGTGGATGACCCGGAAGCTGCCCACGACTCCGTCTTCGACCCTCACGCCCTCGGTGCAGCCGGGGCGGACGCCGTTGCTGGAGCTGCGGGGGCCGACGGTGGCGATCGGGGCGCCGTTGTCGCAGGTCACACCGCGGAAGACCTCGATGGTCTTGCGGCTGTCGTTGCGGATGTTGAGGGTCCTGGAGCCCAGGCCGCTCACCACGGTGATGCAGCCGCCGGGGCGGGCGGTGTAGGACCGCTCGTTGATGTGGATCCAGCCCTCGTCGTAGTCCCTGTCCTTTCCGCCGCCGTGGTCGTTGCCCCTCTCGCCGCCGTTGCCCTCGTTGCCTTCGTTGCCCTGGCCGCCTTCGCCGCCCATGGGCGCCTGGACGGGGGCGGGCGCCTGGACGGCGGCCGGGGCGGCCTGGGGCACCGGTGCGGCAGAGGCCGAGGCGTAGGTGATGCCGGTCGCGGTCAGGGCCGCGGCGGCCGCGACAGCCGCGGTGATCGCAGAGGAACGGGTCATGATCATGGCACTGCTCTCCTGTCTCGCAGTCAGAGAAGTCGGCTTCGAAAGCCGGCGTGTGATTAACGTACTAATCGCCTGCAAGGCTGTCATTTCGGTCAAGCCGGAAGGGCGGCCATCAGGGGGCCAATCGGGGTACCACGCGCGTCCGAAGGCCCGTCGGCCGGCATTCACGGCACCGTCAAATCGCCGCTGTAAGGGCCTAGTTGACGTGACATTAGTCTTGCGAGGTGATGTCTGACGACGGCTCACCCGTGCGGAAGCGGGATCGCCTGGAGCGGTCGCCACGAAGGGCCGAGACATGCCGGAACGGTGGCCCCATGGCGTGGTGCCGTCCGGTACGGAGAGGCGCCGCGCCCGGTCGGCGGGTGGCCGAAGACGGGCCTGTGGCGAAGTGTCATCCCGGTCGGATCTCCGGCTGGGACCCCGAAGCAAAAACGCGGAAGCGGTTCGGCGTGGCGTCGGGACGGTTCACTTCTCGCGTGGTAGTGACCTGTCAGCCTTGCCCATTCCGCTGACGGTTCGACGGTGTGGCGCGGGGACAAAACGCAATCGCCCGTGGTAAAGGCCTGTCAGAACGACGCGGAGCAGGTCCTCGCCTACCGTATGCAGGTCAAGGGTCCGGCGAAGCTCGGCCTGCAACCCGTCCCCGTGCACGGCATCGCCATCCACCTGCGCAAGGCCGAGGAGCGCGGAGAGGACCTCCCGGTGGCCATCGCGCTGGGCAACGAGCCGGTCGTCACATTCGTCGCCGGCACTCCGCTCGGATACGAGCAGTCCGAGTACCGCACGGCCGGTGCGCTGCGGAGTGCCCCGCCCCCATCACCGCTGACGGCCGCGGTGGCCGGAGCCGTGCCGTTCCCGCCACCGTTTCGCCGCTCCGTTCCCGCGCATCCGTCTGGAACATCCGCGGCCTCCTGGTGGCTGCGGTCACACGGCCGGGGGAAGCTGTGCGCGCACCCAGGTGGGATCGGGGTTGGTGCGCGGCCGGCCTGCCACCAGAACGGTCGGCACGGTCTCGTTGCCGTTGTTGGCCGCCCGCACCACCGCCGCCCCGTCGGGGTCCTGCCAGATGTCGACCCAGTGCAGTCGGCGGGCGCTGCGGCCCAGCCGCATTCGAAGACGCAGACAGTAGATGCAGCCCGGGCGCCAGAACACGATCGGCCGGCCGTCAACCTCGCTGCGGCGCTGCGCCTCCGCCGCGCTGACCGAGCGGGGGAACGGCAGCGGCGAATGCAGCCAGGCGAGCAGCACGAACACCAGCAGCAGCGGAACGGCGGTGAAGAGGCGCCCATCGCCGAGCAGCTGGGCTGCCGCGAGCGCACCGCAGACGGCGAACAACATCGGCATGTACCAGGCGCGTGTCATGAGCGCACCCTACGGGGAACTTGCATGGCCACCGTCAGGCCTAGGCGCCGACCGCCATGCCGGCGCCGAGCCCCCGGTGGCGCTTCGCGCGACAGCACGTGCGCCCCGCCCACTGCCCGGACACGTTGTCACGGGCGGGATCGTGCATGATCAGGGGCGGTGCCCCCGTCGCGGGAGCGACGGGGCGCAGGAACCCGCACCCACCGAGGAGCCGTCGTGATCCGCTTCGAGGACGTCTCCGT
>NZ_JBSFNN010000142.1:0-8530 GCF_053587115.1 Streptomyces sp. NPDC003697 | reverse complement strand
GGCCGGCCCGGACCGCTCGGCCGGGGCGGCGCCGACGGCACTCCGTGAGGCGCCGCGCGGCCGTCCCCGGCGGCGCCGCCCGCCACATGCCGCACCCGCCGGTCCTCGGGCGGAGGCCCCTCTGCGGAGGCGGTGCGCCGCCCGGCGTCAAGCAGAGTGTGCCGGTCGGCCTGGGCCCGCCGTCCGGGACGCGCCCTCCCCGGCGTGGTAGCGCGGGGCGAGCGCGGCGCCGGAACCGGTCCGCACGGCGAGTTCCGCGGCGGCCAGCCGTTCCACGGCCGCGGCGTCCTCCAGGCCGGGCACGCAGACCACCTCACCGGTCTCCAGCGCTGCGAGCGAGGCCGTCACCACGTCGGCCGCCGGCATGCCACCGTCGTCGTGCACGCGCTGCCGCTCGCCCGGCACCGGGGCCTCGCCCGCGGTCAGGTGGAACTCGGTGGCGGTCAGGCCGGGGCAGACGACCTGCACGCGCACCGGCGTGCCCTCCAGTTCCGCGGCGAGGGTCCTGCTGAACGTCACCATGTAGCCCTTGGTGCCGCCGTAGACGGCCCGCTGGGGGAGCGGGCCGGGCGGCAGCGCTCCGGCGAACGCCAGCAGCGAGGCGACGTTGATCACGGCGCCCCGGCCGCGCGCCACCATGCCGGGGACGGCGGCGCGGGTCAGCACGGTGGGCGTCACGACGTTCACGTCGAGGACCTTTGTGAGCAGCGCGGTGGGCACTTCGGCGAGCGGCCCGTACCCGTTGATGCCGGCGTTGTTGACGAGCAGCGCCACGTCGTCCGCGGCGACGCGTTCCGCGACGCGGGCGACGTCCTCCGACCGGGCGAGGTCGGCGACCACCGTCTCCACCCCCGCCCCGCTGCTGTCGCGCAGTTCCTCGGCGAGGGCGGTCAGGCGGTCGGCGCGCCGGGCGACGAGCACCAGGTCCCAGCCCCGGGCGGCGAGCTGCCGCGCGTACTCGGTGCCGATTCCCGACGACGCCCCGGTCACGACGGCCGTGCCGGGTGTCCCGTTCTCTGTCATCCGCCCTGTCCCTTCGTCCGACGACCTCGCCTTCCCGGCGTGACCCGCGGTGAGGCCCTCATGATCGCCGTCCGGCCGGGTTTCCCGCGGCCGGGCGGCGAAACCGCCGGACACCGGGGCGGCAGTGCCTCACGCCAGCGACAGGAAGAGCTTCTCCAGCCGGGCGCGCATCTGCTCCCGGTCCCCGGCCTCCTGACCGCTGTCGGCCATGCAGTGCTGGAGCCCCGTGGCGATGATCGCGAAACCGGCCCGGTCCAGCGCGCGGGAGACCGCCGCGAGCTGCGTGATCACGTCCTCGCAGTCCCGGCCGTCCTCGATCATTTTGATGATGCCGGCGATCTGGCCCTGCGCCCGCCGCAGCCGGTTGAGCACGCCCTTCAGCTCGTCGGCCGCCATCTCGAGTTCCACCCACCCACCTCCCGTAGATGCTCCTGATACCCCGAGGGGTATGATAAGCACTGCTTCAGGTCTACGCCTGGAAAGGGAGCAGGAAGGGAACCCGCCGCACATGACCACCCACGCCGCCGTTCATCCCGACCAGGCCGCCGAGCGCCTGCCGGAGTACACCGTCATCGACGTGCGCACCCCCGGCGAGTACGCCGCGGGCCACATACCCGGTGCCCACAACATCCCGCTCGACCGCCTCCACACCGCCCTGCCCGCCCTCAAGGCCGCGGCCGCCCGCGGGGAACTGCTCCTCGTCTGCGCCTCGGGCCGGCGCTCCGCCGCAGCCTGCCGGCAGCTCGCCGCCGCCGACATTCCCGCCACCACCCTCACCGGCGGCACCACCGCCTGGGCCGAGGAGGGTCACCCCGTCCACCGTGACGGCGGCCGCACCGCCTGGCCCATGGAACGCCAGGTCCGCCTCGTGGCGGGCTCCCTCGTGGTGACCGGTCTCGCCCTCGGCACCCGCTACCGGCGCGCCCGCTGGCTGTCCGCCGCCATCGGCGGCGGACTGGTCTTCTCCGCCGTCACCGACACCTGCGGGATGGCGGCCGTCCTGTCGAAGCTGCCCCACAACCGCCCCCGCACCGCCGACCTCGACGCCACCCTCGAGGCTCTGGCCCGCTGACGCCCCGACGGGTGCTACGGCGGTCCCCCGGCGTGTCCGGCCGGGGGGCGTCCGGTGTGCCGTCCGGCCACGCGCGCGGCGACCGGCACCGGAAACGGGCGCCCGGCCGGGGTGCCGCGCCGGCTCAGGCGGCGGGCACCTCGGCCCATCGGCACGTCTCACCGGGAAGCACCCGCACACCGCACCGCGCCGACAGCGCGTCGACGATGCCGAGGCCGCGGCCGTGCTCGTCCGGGTCGACCGCCTCCCGGGTGTCCTCGGGCGCGGGGGGCTGCCCGCCGGCCGTGGGTCCGCGGTCGGTCACCTCGACGCGCACCGCGCCGGTGCCGTCCACCAGGACCCGCCACAACCGGAGCGTGGCCGGGGGCAGGGCGTGGACGAGTGCGTTGGTGAGCAGTTCCGAGACCACCAGCAGGACGTCGTCGGCGACGTCCGCGGGCAGGTTCCAGCTGCCGAGGACCCGGCGTACACGTCGGCGCACGGTGGGTATGGCCTCGGCGGCCGGGGAGAGCGGGAAGACCTGCTCGGCCTCCCCGCAGGGCGCGGCGTAGAGCTGCGCTACTGACATGGGCCCTCCTCGTCGGCGGTGCGACCCGGGCGGGAAACCGGCCGCAACCCTGCACGTTAGGCAGACAAACCCGACAGGTCAATGAACATCGGTCGACATTGCCGAACGGCGGCTGTTCCAGGCAAACCGGGCTACGATCGCCTCATGGCCGGACCGGTCCAGTCCATCGAACGGGCGGCGGCGATTCTGCGTCTGCTCGCCGGGGGTCCCCGCCGTCTCGGACTGGGTGAGGTGGCGTCCTCACTGGGCCTGGCCAAGGGCACCGCGCACGGCATCCTGCGCACCCTGCAGCACGTGGACTTCGTGGAACAGGACGAGGCGACCGGCAAGTACCAGCTCGGCGCGGCGCTGCTGCACCTCGGCACGAGCTACCTGGACGTCAACGAACTCAGGTCGCGTTCCATCAACTGGGCCGACGCCCTGGCCGCCCGCAGCGGTGAGGCGGTGCGGCTCGGCACGCCCCTGGAGGGCAGGGTGCTCGTCGTCCACCACGTCTTCCGGCCGGACGACACCCTGCAGACCCTGGACGTCGGCGCGCTGCTGCCGCTGCACGCCTCCTCGCTCGGCAAGGTGCTCCTCGCCTTCGGTGCCGCGCCCGTCGCCCCCGTACTGGAGGCCGGTCCCGAGGCGTACACCCGGCACACCCTGGTCCTGCCGGAGGAACTGGCCCGGGCGCTCGCGGAGATCCGGGAACTCGGCTGGGGCGCCGAGGTGCAGGAGATGAGCATGGGCGAGGCCGGCGTCGCCGCGCCGATCAGGGGACAGGGAGGTCTCGTGGTGGGCGCCGTCTGCCTGTCCGGCCCCGTCGAACGGATCTGCGACACCAAGGGTCGGCCGCTGCCGTCCCTGATCACCTTGCTCCGGGAGGCCGCACGGGCGATCTCCAGAGACCTGGGCGCGGTCCGCTGGTAGCCCTCGCCACGACGCACCGGAAGGCAGGCCCGTCATGGTTGACCGGTATGTGATGTCCATCGACCAGGGCACCACCTCCACGCGATGCATCCTGTTCGACCACAGCGGACGGCTGGTGTCGGTCGCCCAGCGGGAGCACCAGCAGTTCTTCCCCCGGCCCGGCTGGGTCGAGCACGACGCGGTGGAGATCTGGCGCAACCTGCGCCGCATCGTGGGCGAGGTCCTCGCCGACGCCGGTGTGGACGCCGAGCAGGTGACCGCGATGGGCATCGCCAACCAGCGGGAGACGACGGTGCTCTGGGAGCGGAGCACCGGCACCCCGCTGGGCAGGGCGATCGTCTGGCAGGACACCCGCACCGGGCCGATCGTCGACGAGCTCGGCGAACGGCCCGGCAGAGACTTCTTCCTCGACCGCTGCTGCCTGCCCCCGTCGACGTACTTCTCCGCCCCGCGCATCAGCTGGCTGTTCGAACACGTCGACGGGCTGGAGCAGCGCGCGCGGGACGGCGAGGTGCTGTTCGGCACGATGGAGACCTGGCTCATCTGGAACCTCACCGGCGGCCCGGACGGCGGCCTGCACGTCACCGACGCCACGAACGCCAGCCGCACCATGCTCGCCAACATCCGCACGCTCACCTGGGACCCGGAGCTGATGGAGTTCTTCGGGGTGCCGCGCGCCATGCTGCCGGAGATCCGGTCCTCGGCCGAGATCTACGGGGAGGCCCGCGCGCTGCTCCCCGGCGTCCGTATCGCCGCCGCCCTCGGCGACCAGCAGGCGGCGCTGTTCGGGCAGACCTGCTTCTCGCCCGGGGAGGCGAAGTGCACCTACGGGACCGGCAGCTTCCTGCTGATGAACACCGGCACCGAGCTCGTGCGCTCCCGGCACGGACTGCTCACCACCGTGGCGTACAGGATCGGAGACCGGCCCACGGTCTACGGCCTGGAGGGGCCCATCGCCGTCACCGGCTCACTCGTGCAGTGGTTCCGCGACCGGCTGGGGCTGATCAGCAGCGCCCCGGAGATCGAGACGCTGGCCCGCACCGTCGAGGACAACGGCGGCTGCTACATCGTCCCCGCGTTCTCCGGGCTGTTCGCCCCGCACTGGCGCAGTGACGCGCGCGGGGTGATCGTCGGCCTCACCTCGTACATCACCAAGGGCCATCTGGCCCGGGCCGTCCTGGAAGCCACCGGCTGGCAGACCCGGGAGGTCGTCGACGCCGTGAACGCGGACTCGGGCCTGGCACTGAAGGAGCTCAAGGTCGACGGGGGCATGACCTCGGACAACCTGCTCATGCAGTTCGTGGCCGACGTGCTCGACGTGCCCGTGATACGGCCCCTGGTCGCCGAGACGGTCTCGCTGGGCGCCGCCTACGCCGCCGGGCTGGCGGTCGGCTACTGGCCGGACCTGGAGGTGCTGCGCCGCAACTGGCACCGCGCCGCGCAGTGGGTGCCGGACATGGACCCCGAACGGCGTGCGGAGGAGTACACGTGCTGGCAACGGGCGGTGGAGCGGTCCGTGGGGTGGATCCAGCCGCACCGTCGGGCCTGACGCGGCCCCGTCGGTCCCGACGCGGTCCGGGGCGCCGTCCCGGCCGCCGGAGCACGGCTTGGCGGCCGGGGGCGCCCCGGACCTCTACGCGGGGGCGTGCCCGGGCGCCTCGCCGACACCGTCCGCCGGCCGGCCGCGGTCCGCCTCGTCCTGGGCGAGGAGCGACAGCAGCGCGGCCACCGTCAGGCCGGCCTCGGCCGGGTGGCGCAGGACCTTGCCGGGGTCGATGCGGTAGGTGTTGCCGCGTCCTTCCCGGGTGTGGGAGAGGTAGCCGTCCCGCTCCAGGTCGGAGATGATCTTCTGGACCGCGCGCTCGGTGAGCCGGCAGTGGGCGGCGATGTCGCGGATGCGCGCGTTGCGGTTGTCGGCGATGGCGGCCAGCACCCGGGCGTGATTGGTGAGAAACGTCCATCCGGTGTGGGGCTCAGGGACTCCTTCCATGCGGGCAAGCCTACGACCCGTGGTTCGCGTACACAAAAACCGGAACTGGCTTTCTGCCGTGGGCCGTCCGTGGGCCGTCCGTGGGCGTGGTGGCGAGCGGAAGGACGTACCAAGTCGGCCGCCGCCGGACGGGTTCGCCGGCACCGACCGGCCGGCGCATCGCGTGCATCGGAACCCGCGGCAGTGGTTACCCAGACTCCGTAGGGTTCGGCAGTGAGCCCTGAAGGGCTCTTCGTGCCGCGCGCACGGAGAGCCCCCGTCGGCGACGCCCACGCGGCGGACCGGGTCCTGCGGCGGCCGCCCGCCGATGCGAGCCGCCGTCTCCGCCCCCCGTGCCTGCCGGGACCCCCGTGTCCGGTGCCGTGCCCACGCTCACCGCGTCGCGGCCGTGGCCCTCGGACACCGGCCGCCGTCGAGGCCCCCGAAGCGCCCGTCCCTCACAGCCGCGGCGTCACCGCGAAACGGGGTCCCAGGTCCGGCCGGTCCGCGCCGGCCAGTTCGGTGACCAGGCGATGGACCTGTGTCAGGTCGTGGAGCACGGACCGGGCCTCCTGCGGGGACAGCCCCGAGGCCCGGGCGACCTCCTCCAGGTACACGCCCTCGCCGTGGCGGCACTCCTGTGCCGCGGTGAGCGCGAGGAGCACCTGCTCGTGCTGCTCGGTGTAACCGCACCGCTCCTGGTGCTGGTACGCCGGTCCGGGTCCCGGCGGGGGCGGCCCCCTCCGCCCACGTTCGGACGGGTCGCCGGCAGGCTCATGGGGCCTGCCGCGGCGTGGGGCAGCGGTCCCCTCGTCGAGGGAGTCGTCGCCGGGCCGGCCGGAGCGCGGCCGGGACGACCGGCTGGTCGCTGCGCGGACATCGGGCGCCTCCCCGGCCTCCTGCGCGTCCGGGGCCGCCGCGCGCCCCCGTCGTGCATCCGCATCGCTCCGCTCGCGCCCCATGAACACTCCTGTCGTCGTAATTGACGTGCCCGCCCGTCGCGTCGCGTCAGGCGGCCGCGCCGCGCCGCGACGGGCGGGCGGGCGACGTCAGCGGTCCAACTCCTCCTCCACAGGGGGCTTCGGCACATCGCGCAGGTGCTGGGACTGGCCGGGCCGTCCGCCCTCGCGGGCCTGCTCGGCACGCTGTGCGTCGCTCAGATCCAGATCGGAGTCGGCGGGCAGACGCACCGACCGGACCACCTCCTTGCGGTTGGCGTACTGCTCGGGCGGGAGGCCACGCAGCGCCTTGATGACCTCCTGCGACGCGCCGGACCGTTTCGCCGCCTCGATCAACTCGTCTTTGCCGGCCGGGAAGTCGACGTCCTTGATGGCGTCCACCACGTCCCGGGCGCTCGTCCTCTGGCTCATGGCTTCCTTCCTGTCAATCCTCGGGCCATGGCCGAGTAACCATCGTCCCCGCGTCACTCACCTCACGTCCGTCTCGCGCGCATCGTGTTTCGTCCGGCGCCCGCGCGGCCCCCGCGACCGACCGAACTTCGGAAAGACCGGAAAGAGGCGTGGACGGGGGCGGACCTCCGGCCGGCCGACCGGACGGCCCGCCGGGCCGCCCACTCCGCGGTGGAGAAGGAGGTTGGTTCGCGTGCGATCGGGTACGCGGCCAGGAACGCGCCCGGGAGGATCACCTCACGGGCGGGCCGCACGACCCGCCGCGACCAGGGAATACGTCATGGACACACCCGCGAACAACAACAACGCTTCGACGCCCGCGCAGCGCGCGCTGGACGTGCTCGTCGAGCACGCCGAGGACGCGACGGCGCTGGACACGCTCGCGAGCAGCAATGTGCTGGTCCCCGTGCCCGACGACGTGAGCGAGGAGGACGCCGCGAACCCGGCGGCGGTGGCGCTGCCGGTCCTGGAACAGCCGGGCAGTGTCCCCGTGGTGCCCGTCTTCACCTCGGAGACGGAGATGAACGAGCTGCTGCCGTTCATCTCCCGCTACCGTCTCGTTCCGCTCGGCGCGCTGGCCTCCCAGTGGCCTGCCGACGACCTGTCGCTGACCATCGACGCCAACTCCCCGCATGGGCTGACGCTCACCTCGGAGGGGGTGCGCACGCTGCTCGCCCGGCCGTAGGGCCACGCCTGCCAACGGAGACGGGCGCGCCGGTCGCGGCCCCGCGGCACCGGCGGAAGTCGGCGGAGCCGCGCGGCACCGGCGGCACCCTCCGCGTTCCGGCTCCGCCGGCGGTGGCTGCGGTCCGGTCCTCCGGCTCTCAGCCGTTCAGCGTGCGGGCCAGCACCGCGCGTTGCAACGGACGGACCTCCCTGTGCAGATCACGGCCCTTGCGTGTCAGGGACACCCACACGCCCCGCCGGTCCTCCGCGCACACCGACCGCTCCACCAGGCCGTCCTTCTCCAGCCGGCCGATCAGCCGGGACAGCGCGCTCTGGCTGAGGTGGACCCGGCCGACCAGGTTCTGCACCCGGCAGTGGTCGCCCTCCTCCGGCGCCGCGGAGGCCAGCAGGTCGAGCACCTCGAAGTCGCTCGCGCCCAGACCGTGCGGATGCAGCACCCGTTCGATCTCGCACATCGTGCGCGCGTGCACCGACAGGATGTCCCGCCACCGTTCCTCGAGCCGGGCCCCGGCCGTGTTCGCTCCCATGGACCGCATGTTAATGCGCGTGCATGCAGGTCGGACGGCCGCACATCTGTGCGATCCGGGTGCCGATCGTGCGCTCGGCGTGGTCACGGCGCGGTCGATCGGTTCGGGACCCGCACGCAGGCCGGCCCCCGTGGAAGCGTGAACGGTGCGACCGGTCGGTGTGCGGCGCGGCGTCCCGCGGGCTCGAAGAAGGGCCCGGCCGTCGTCCAGCGGCCGGGCCCTGCACACGCGTCGGGGTCAGCGGCCCGGCATGAACGGAGCCGACCGGCCGTGCCGGCTCTCGGACGACTCCGCCGCTCGGGCGGCGGCGCTGGCGGCCAGGGCCAGCAGCAGGGCGATCGCCCCGGTGACGACGTTGTTGAT